>NZ_QESS01000003.1:98001-170156 GCF_009012935.1 Wolbachia endosymbiont of Nasonia oneida
CATACACCTAATCAAATAAAAATTAAAGAAGGAGAGTTGGTTGTAACGGTTGGAGATAACGACTTTGTTTTACCTGGAATTTACGTTGGATAAACTACAAAAAATAACAGGTAAAAATCAACGTAAATTTAAGATAAATCGATTTTATTAGTATTATCAAATCAAAATCTGTTTTTAATTAATCAATAATACTTTTTTACATATTTTCATCCCCTTTCATGGATTTTTTAATTTTATAGATGATATCTAATATTATTAGAAGCATTGTAAAATATCTTATGAGAAAAGTTATAAAATATATTAGCATTATTGGTATTGCATGTTTAGTATTGTTATTTTTTATATCTAATGTGGAAACACGCGTAAAAACACAGGAAGAACAATTATTCCTAGCTGTAGAAGATGGTAATGCACAAGAAGTAAAACTATTACTCAAAAATGGTGCAGACCCAAATTGACCTTACCCAGAAAAAGTAGAGAGAAAGTTAAGACGTTTTTATCATGAGAATAAATTGTACAGGAATGCAATAGTTAATAGTAGAATGTCTACGTTATTTGTTACAAAAGATTTCTATGTATTCAAATATGGCAGTTCTGGTTTGTTGAGCGAGAAGTATCAATAAGCAGCTCCCTTTTAAGTGAACTTTTCTGCAACAGAGTTATCGTAACAACAGCCCTTATGGCTCATGCTGGAAATGATGTTTTTTGTATTCAATAGAAATTGGTAATTTTGAGAGGTATACTGTGACCCTTGATCGCTATGTAACAGCAGATTTTTATCGGGTTTGCGTTTATCAACGGCCATCAATAAAGAATCTATAACTAATTATCATGTTACTCATTAACCACCATGCGTGAATATAGGTCAATTATTGCCGCCAACAACCTTCTTTAGTTTTTATGTAGGTAATCCCAAACTTTATTTGGCTGATCAGTAGTAAAATTTTGATCCAATGTGTTCGGAGCCACAACTCGGTTGCTTATTTGCTGTTTTTTATTTTTGAACCTTCGTCTAAGCTTGGTTTTAATGCCATTTTCTTGCATAACACTTTGTACTGTTTTAATTTTTGCCTAAAGCTTTTAATTCAGCGTGAATTTTAGGGGCTCCATATCTGCATTTAGAAGCTTGATGTATTTTTTGAATATCTGCTAGAAGCCCTTCTTTTGCTAATTCTTTACTGCTTTTTTCCTTAGCAACCCATACCACCAGTACAAAACCCTACATAGTTCCTGTGTTTTATAGCAATTTCTATATAAAAGAATACTTTACTCTTTTTCTTTGCCCAGGGCTTTTTTTAAGATGTCTCTTTCTCTTATTAGCTCTTTTTTTAGATCAAATCTTTCTTTGTCATAAGGAGCCTTTGCCTGGAAATGCGTATGCTCCAGACATTTTTCCATCATATTTTCTTACTTAACATACTGCCATCTATACCTAGATCTTTTGCTATTTTTGTACTTGCTTGACCTGTTTCTTTAACCAGCTTAACAGCTTCTAATTTGAATTCTGCTGTATATTCTCTTCTATTTGTCATATTTTGAAAAAACGTTTTATTTTACTCCAAAAACGTTTTAACTTTCTCTCTACTTTTTCTGGACTACTCCGAATCGGTTGACAAATTGGACGTTTGATAAGCATAATTTGGAGCTTCTTGTGTAATGACTATATCATGAGCGTGACTCTCTCTTAATCCTGATGCAGTAATAGTAACAAATTTACAATTTTTTTTCATCTCTTCTATATTCCTATTACCAGTATACCCCATTGCAGCTTGCAATCCGCCAATCAATTGATGGATTACTCCTGAAGCTGGACCTTTGAATGGAACTCTTCCTTCCACTCCTTGTGGAACTAATTTGAGTTTTGAATCTTTATCTTGAAAATAACGGCTAGCTGAACCTCGTTTCATTGCACTAATAGATCCCATTCCTCGATAGCCTTTATATGCTCTGCCCTTATACATAATAATCTCACCTGGGCTTTCGTCAGTGCCAGCAAAAATCGAACCAATCATCACAGAGTCAGCACCAGCTGCAATAGCTTTTGCAACATCTCCTGAGTATTTTACCCCACCATCAGCAATTAGTCTGACGTTTCTTGCTCTACACGCCTCTGCAACATTCTTGATTGCAGAGAATTGTGGCACACCAACACCTGTAACTATTCTGGTTGTACAGATTGATCCTGGTCCTATTCCAACCTTCACTGCATCAACACCCGCATCAATCAACGCTTCAGCAGCCTCCTTTGTTGCAATGTTTCCGCCAATTAATTGCGTATTAGGATACATCTTTTTTATTTCCCTAATGGTATTGATAACGTTTTCGGAATGACCGTGAGCAGTATCCACAACAACTACATCAACTTCTTCTCCGATCAAAGCTTCACATCTGTCTATACCATCTTTTTTACCAGTGCCAATTGCAGCGGCAACTCTGAGACGCCCTTTACTGTCTTTACATGAATTTGGGTATCTATTGTATTTTTCAATGTCTTTAACCGTAATTAAACCTATACAACAAGAATTTTCATCTACGACCAAAAGCTTTTCTATTCTATTTTCATGCAACAATTTCATTGCTGAGGCACTATTCACTCCCTGCTCCCGCACTGTCACTAACTTATCTTTTGTCATCACTTCGGAAACTTTTACATTCATGTTCTGGTCTTCAATAAATCTCACATCTCGGTTAGTTAAAATTCCAACTAACTTGCGTTGATCGACTACAGGAATGCCAGAATAATTGTGCTCTCTCATTAATGAAATTGCTTCCGCAACTGTTTTATCCGGTGAAATCGTAATTGGGTTATACACGATCCAACTTTCATATTTTTTCACCCTTCTTACTTCTAAAACTTGTTCATCTATTGATAAATTCTTATGTATGCAACCTATCCCTCCATGTTGGGCAATAGCTATTGCAAAGCCCGATTCAGTAACAGTATCCATTGCAGAGGATATGAGAGGGATATTTAGTTCTATACTATTTGTTAAATAAGTTTTTGTATCTGCATCGCAAGGCAATATATTAGAATAGGCTGGCAAAAGAAGTATATCGTCAAACGAATAACAAGCTTCCATTTTTTTCATAGGCTTTATTTAAAGCTTATACGCCAATTAATTAAATTGCAATAGGCAAAATTAGCTAGGAGCCTTTAATTGTATAGCTCTAACTGTTTTTAGGAGATAGAAAAGCTATATAGTTGCTAATACATTTTATTGCAAAATAAGCATTCTACATTATTTGCCAGCAAACAAAACTGCTCAATAGTTAAGTTTTCTGGACGCTGGTTTCCGCTCAATTTAGCGTTTTCAAGGACAGTTTCAGCGTGGTTCGTTATATTTTGCAAGCTATTTCTCAGCATCTTTCTTCTTTGAGAAAAAACAGCACGTGTTAATTTTATTAAGGTTTCCAAGTTTACTACAAACTTTGGGGTAGGCAAAGGATTTACTGTAATTACTGAAGAATGTATTTTTGGTCTTGGAAAAAACTCTTTAGGTTCAATATCAAATTCCTTTTTTATATCGCACAGTAATTGGCTTAGCACTGATAGGGGACCATAATCTTTAGAATTGGGTCTTGCTGTAATGCGATCTGCTACCTCTTTTTGAAACATTAATGTCAAACTCGTAAAAAATTTTATATTATTTAACCACTTTAAAAATAACGCTACCGAGATATTGTAAGGCAAGTTAGCAATAACTTTAACTGGGCGCTCTATCAGCTCTTCTTCTATAACATGCAGTGCATCCGCTTCTATAATTTTATACTTTCCTTGATGCTCATTTAGCAGTTGATCATGGTGTTTTACTAAATCTCTATCTTTTTCTATAGAAAGTAGAGACTTTGGATTATGCACCAATATTTCTCTTGTTAATGCACCATATCCAGGACCAATTTCAATGACATTAAAATTCTCCAGACTACCAGCTAAAGCGACTATTTTTTTTGTTATCTCACTCGATAAAATAAAATTTTGCCCTAGACTCTTTTTTGGCTTCAGTAAAAATTTTTTCATATTATTTTCATTATACAGTATTTTAAAAATTAGTTGACTAAAATTCATTGATAATTGTATATTATTAATGTGTTTAACGCCGGCTTAGCTCAATTGGTAGAGCAACTGACTTGTAATCAGTAGGTTGTCAGTTCAAGTCCGACAGCCGGCACTCTCACTCATATAAGTAAAGTTGATGTCCTTTTTAATAGTAGCAAATTGGAAAATGAATGGAATGCGTTCTTCATTTGTTGACTTTATAGGCAAACTTAACAACAAGAGCAACGAAATTACCTCTAAATTAGTAATTTGCCCTCCTTTTACATCATTTCCAAGCAGTATAGAGTTGAACAATAATATTAATATAGGAGCACAGAATTGCCATCAGAAAAAGTCCGGTTCTTACACAGGTGAAATTAGCGCAGAAATGTTAAAAGAACTAGGGTGTACTTACGTAATACTTGGGCATTCTGAAAGGGCTAATGAAAAAGATAGTGAAATAAAACTTAAGTCGGAAATAGCAATAGAATCAGGCTTACACCCAATTATCTGTGTAGGTGAAAATTCAGAAGATTATAAGAATGAAAAAACAAAAGAAGTAATAGAATATCAATGTAAAAACCGCTTGCCAACACACGGTGAATATACCGTAGCATATGAGCCAATATGGGCAATAGGCACAGGTCATGTGCCAAATAATGATGCAATTACTGAGGTGATAGAGGTAATAAAATTGTGTACTGGTAAAAAACACATTATATATGGTGGTTCAGTTAGTTCAGAAAATATAGAAAATTTGTTAAATATTTCAAATTTATCAGGAGTTTTAATTGGCAGTGCAAGCTTAGATTTCGATCACTTTTATAAAATTATACAACAAGTTGAAAAAAAGTTTTCTCTTATCAATTCTAAAATCAGCAACTAAGAATCCTATGATAAATGTCATCATTCCAGTGTCAAGCATATATAGCTAACCCAAGAAAGATTTCCCTACGTCATACCGCGATTCATTCGCGGTATCTCAGCATAGATTCCGCTAACGAGTAGCGGAATGACGAATTTGTTGTTTTTCAAATTGTAGGTAAACCTAAGCCACTTTAGCTATATCTGTACGAACATCTAGTATAGCTAAAGTAATCTAGAAAATTAACGATATTTTATTCCCCGGTGAACGCTCTATTTTGTTTTCCAACTCTAGTTCTAAAAGAGCCATTAGAGCTATGTTGGTAGAAAGTCCGCTTGCTAGTATAAGTTCATCTATGTCAACAGGTACAGAGTTAATATGATCAACTATAACAGATTTTGCCTGTTGTAATTTTTCTTGTTTTTGGTTAACAGCATAGTGCTCAACATCAAATAGGTTTTTTTGCTGCGGAGGTAAACTAAACCTAATACTCTCTATTATGTCATCAGCGGATTCGATAAGCTTAGCACCGTTTTTAATTAAATAATTACTACCACTACAGCGTGAATCTAAAGGGAAACCAGAAACTGCAAACACCTCTCTCCCTTGATTTAAAGCAAAATCTGCTGTTATTAGAGAGCCAGAACGTTTCGATGCTTCAATCACTGCAACACCCAGCGATAGACCAGATATAATTCGATTCCTCTGAGGAAAATACTGAGGCTTTGGTTTAGTAGCAAATGGAAGCTCAGTAATTACTAACCCACCGTTCCCAGTGATTTTTTTGTATAGATCAAAATTCTCTTTTGGATACACCACATCAATTCCGCTTGCTGTAACAGCAATAGTGGGATGATTTTTGTATATTACACTGTTTGCTGCAGTATCGATTCCTTTTGCAAGTCCAGAAACGATAACAAAACCAGCTTCGCTTAAATCAAGTGCCAACTTATTGGCAAAATTTCTTCCATTCATTGAAGAGTTACGCCCACCGATTATTGCAATTATCTCACGGCTTAATAATGATATATCACCAAGCGCAGTTATTACAGGAGGACAACTAGAGATATTTCTTAAAAGATCAGGGTAATCTGGGTCACATGCGGGTATAATTTTAGCTCCAATTCTTTTTGCATTATTGATTTCTTCTCGTGCATCTTGAATGCCATACACCTTATTATTAGCCACCCTATTGAGATATTTTAGCACCTCATCTAGCGATCCATATGTTCTTAGTATACTAAAAAACTTTATTGGTCCTATAGTTCTAGCCAAGCTTAACCATACTTCTAATTCTTTGTTGTTCAATTTATTTATCTTCATAAAAGACTTGAATTTCTTATCAATTTAGTGTACCCAAGATAATGCAAATATACAGTGTTTTATGACGCATTTTGTTACAGATAAATGCATAAAATGTAAATATACGGACTGTGTGGAAGTATGTCCCGTTGACTGCTTCTATGAAGGTAAAAACATGCTCGTGATTAACCCAGATGAATGTATTGATTGCGGAGTGTGCATACCTGAGTGTCCAGTGGATGCAATTGTAACTGATGATTCCATAAAAGATATTTTAGAACTAGATGAAGAGTTACTGAACAGTGAACAAAAAATCTTCAAATCATTTTACAACATAAACGTAGAATACTCACAAAAATGGCCAAATATCACAGCTAAGAAGCAACCTCTCTATACAGCAGAAGAGTATAAGGAAAAAAAGGATAAAACAACTTATTTTGAGGAAAATTTAGAATAATACTGCTGAAGGAAAAGAAACTTTTTGTATTTCAGGGTTATTGTTTTTGGTTGCTGAAAATAGTTGCGTTATCTAAGTTGTTATGCTGATAAATTAGTATCGATTAATTTAAGGATTAAGGAAAAAGGCTTATTGACTTTTGAAATATTTGATTATAAAACTAGCTGTTAGCATTAAATCTTGGGGGTAAGTTATGAGTATAAATAAAAGAGAAACCATTAAAAAGATTGAAGGGTTACTTTTTCAAGCGAACGGTAATCTTGAAAAAACATGTGATCTATTATCAACAGTAAAGTTAACCGAAGATGATATTAAAATATTGCTGGAAGAGATGATAAAAGAGTATTATAGCTTGTTTAAAAAGATTTCTTGGAGTTGTGGAATTACTGCAGGCGGTGCACAAGATGCCAACGCAAGCAGCTTCAACGAAGCTTATAAGTTAGGTTCAAAAGAGTTAGCATTGGCAATAATGTCAGATTTTAAGAAGTCTTATGATCAAGAATTATTCAAGAAATATAAAAAGGAAGAAATGTCTTATCCTGAAGGAGAAGGAGTACAATTTATTAGAGAATTAAGAGTTCTAAGTAGAATACTTACTATATCTTTAATAAGGAAACTTGATGAAGTTTACAAGTTTACTCCAGAAGAAATTGAGCGTTTGAAGGAATATATATTAGTTAGCAACTATGATACAAGCAAAAGTCTTTCTGATATAGACAAATATATGCATGCACTATCTGCCTTAATTAGAAACCCCTCACTTGATACAAAAAAGATATTTGAGCTAAATAATCGAATGATAATACACACTACAGCCTTAATTGATTTAGTAACTAGTGGAGTAGTGAAAAAAGAAGAAGCAAAAGAACAATCTGCTGAGGATTTAGAAAAGCTTGTCTGTGAACAGTATAAAGGTGCAGCAAACACGCCAGTACCGTTGCCGAGCACGCTATTTGAAGTGGATAAAAAAAGTGCTTAAAGGAAAGTAAGAAGGTCTTATAGTTAGCCAAAGTAGGTATTTAATAAGCTTAATGTAACCATTATATATGCTATATAGTAAAACATAGAATGCTTATGGTTCCAACTATAGCAATTTTAAGTGGTGGGTTTTCTTGTGAGAGAGAAATATCGCTTATGAGCGGAAAAGCAGTAAAGAAGGCGCTCGATAGCCTTTCATATAATGCAATAGAAATAGATGTTGACAGCAACATTGCTGAAAAGCTTAGAAAAATTAATTCGGGCCTTGCTTTTATCGCTCTGCATGGACCTTATGGTGAAGATGGCTGCATTCAAGGTTTATTGGAAATCTTAGGTATAAAATATACACACTCAGGAGTTATGGCTTCTGCCGTTGCTATAAATAAAGTGATGTCAAAGCATATATTTCGATCCCTTAATATCGACACTCCAAAAGGTTATGTAATTAGCCGAGAAGATGTACTAAAAAATAATATTAAAATCGATTATCCGTACGTCTTAAAACCAATTAATGAAGGTTCAAGTATTGGAGTGTACATAATTTTCTCGCACGAGGATTACTTAGAACTGAAAGATAATAGTTCTACTATAATGGAAAAGATGATCGTAGAAGAATACATACCGGGCATAGAGTTACATACTGCTGTATTGCTGGATGAAGCAATTGGCACTATAGAAGTACGACCAAAAAATAAATTCTATGATTATGAAGCAAAGTATACAGATGGATTTGCAGAACATATATTTCCTGCTGAAATTCCTAACAATATATATAAAATGACCTTGGAACACGCACTGAAAGTTCATCAATTTTTAGGATGCAAAACTATTTCCCGCTCAGATTTCCGTTATAATCCCCAAAATAACACTTTAAAAATGCTTGAGATTAATACACATCCTGGCTTTACTGAGCTATCGTTAGTGCCAGAAATTGCAAAATTGGCAAAAGGAATCGATTTTAATGAATTAGTTAAAATTATTATTGAAGATAGTTTGCAGCACAAAAATATTAGGGATTTAAGTCATGTTGAGCAGTATTACTAGAAGCCAAAGGAGTTTTTTGCGTAAGTGTGCCTTGGTTATTATCACAGCACTTTTTCTTACGCTAATACTTTACAGCTCACTTGATAAAATAATAAATCGATTTAATTACTACTTTACTTGGTATAATGACTGCCTATCTAGTTTATTACTCAGTAGTGGATTTTCAATCGACGAAGTAGTCGTGAGCGGCAATAAATTTACAAACAAAAAGGATATTCTAAGTTTGACAGATAGAACGCAACCTATCCTGTATATATCACTTTCAAAACTTGCCGGTAACATACAATCCGTAAGCAGGTGGATAAAACACGTAAGAGTTCACAGAATTTTGCCCAATACTCTACACATTAATATAGATGAGCATAAACCGTTTGCTCTCTGGAAAGATAATAACAAAACCTCGGTAATTGATTTTGAAGGTAAAGTGATCGTAGATGACTATCTAGTAGATGATCTTGTTGTAATTAAAGGACAAAACTCGTTATCAAACCTAGAATTTGTTAGAGATGTGTTGGAGAGTAAAACTCAATTAAGAGACCACATTTCTTCTTTTGCTTATATAGGGAATAGAAGATGGAATATCATACTTGATAACGATTCCACAGTAAAACTGCCTGAAGATAACCCTTATAGTGCATGGGACTATTTAAACCACTTACACAATACAACTGATTTTACTTTCAGCGATTGGAGTATTATTGATATGCGTATTACTGATAAAATTTTTGTGAAGAGGTGATCTGCTGTAATCCAAGTAGCCCCTTTTCCTGTCATCCCAGTGCCCAGACACTGGAATCCCGCTGCGAACCGTCATACCGCGATTCATTCGCGGTATCTCTTAACATAGATCCCTTATTTAACCGCCATACCTTAACATAGATCCCGCTAACACGTAGCGGGATGACGAGGTTATCGTCATGTCACCGCGAACCGTCATACCGTCACGAACCGTCATACCGTCACGAACCGTCATACCGCGATTCATTCGCGGTATCTCAGCCGCTAACAAGAGATCCCGCTAACACGTAGCGGGATGACGGTTGTCGTTTAGCTATAAATATTTAAGAAATTTACCAAACGAAAAAAAAGGCAAAAGAAGCCCCGTGGTTGGCTAATTACTTACATTATACTTTCAAGTATGGCGTTTTTTTATTCTAAACGCTTAATAACCGCGATTTAGCTGCTTTTTAATGCAACTAACCTTTAGTCATAAATGTTTAAGAAATTTACTAAACAGAAAAAAAGGCAAAAGAAACCCTAGGGTAGCTAGTTATTCACTATCCATTTTTTAAGTTGGCGTTTTTTTATGTTTTAAATGCTTTATAAGCGCATTTTAGCTTATATTAGGTAAAAACCTAGAAATTTTATAAAGACATAAGGTGCACATAGTGCAAAAAATTAAACATGAGACGCCAGATACGTGAGTTTTTTTGTCATTTAATCTGTACAGAGAAGATAAATAAATAGCTTCAGTTTCATGATAAGGGGGCTGGCGAAATGTGTCAAGGAATTTTTATGCAAGAGATCTATTGAAATGCCCCTGTAAAATTATACTATTAATTAGTACACTATAAATTTAAAATTATAGATATGTTAAGCAGATTGGTAATTTTGCTATTAGTTTTTATACTTCCTTTTTCTTCATACTCATACCAGTTTAGAACCAAAGCAAAGCAAGCAGTAGTCTTAGATTTAGCTTCAGACTCATTCATTTTTGACCATAATTCTGATGAAAAAATGGCCCCATCTTCAATGAGCAAGCTAATGACTTTATATATAGCCTTCGATTATCTAAAAGCTGGAATAATACACATGGAGGATAAATTTCGAGTAAGCAGAAAAGCGTGGGAAAGAAAAGGCTCTTCTATGTTTTTGAAAGAAGGTCAATCCGTTACAGTAAGGGAATTACTTGAAGGAATTACAATAGTCTCAGGCAATGATGCCTGCATAACACTAGCCGAGGGCATTGCAGGATCAGAAGAGAATTTTGTGGCTGAAATGAATGAAGTTGCACAAAATTTGAATCTGAATGACAGTCATTTTGTCAACTCAAGCGGGTGGCCAGATGAAGATCATTTTATGAACGCAAAAGACTTGGTAATGCTGGCAAAAAGGATTTTCACCGATTTTCCTGAATATTATGATTTATTTTCCGAACAATATTTGACATATAATGAAATTGTACAAAAGAATAAAAATCTTCTACTTTTTCACGACATTGGGGTTGACGGTTTAAAAACCGGTTATACAAATGCTGGTGGTTACGGCATTGTAGCATCTGCAAAACGAAATGATAGGAGAATTTTTGCTGTCGTAAATGGCTTAAACACTGAGAAAGAGCGAATAGAAGAAGCAAAAAGACTGATACAATACTCCTTAAATCATTTTAACACCAAGAAAATATTCGCTAAGGATAGCGTAGTTGAGGAAGTAAATGTTCTCTATGGAAAAGATAAAAAAGTGCCTATTACAGTTGCAAACGATGTTACCATAACTTACAACCGCAAATTGCATGACCAAATTAAGGTGCGTATTGAATATAAAGATATGATACCTGCACCCATTAAAAAAGGTCAAGAAGTGGGCGAAGTTTTTGTAGAAATACCAGGTATTGAGCAACAAACTACACCACTTTATGCAGCAAATGACGTGCAGGAATTGAATTTCGTAGAAAAGTTTTTTAGGATGTTGTTTTAAGTTTGATATTAAAGCAATTTCGAAAGAGAGATCTATTGCACTTTAGTGTAGTTTTAACTAACAATTTCTGTTACAATACAAGATTGAAGTGTTACGAAAATGTGCTGGTTATATTTGTTGCTGTCTAGTATCCTAGAGATACTGTGGGCTGTAACACTAAAGTTTAGTAACAGTTTTACTAAAGTTGTGCCTTCGATTGCAACATTGGTAATTATGATCATTAGCATTTATTTTTTATCTCTTGCAGCATGCTTTCTACCTATTAGAGTATGCTATGCAGTTTCCTCTGGAATATGCACAATTGGAATAACTATAATTGGTGCAACCACTTTCACAGAGAATATTAATTTATCTCAAGTTTTATGTATCGTTTTAATTGTAATAGGAAGCATAGGGCTGAAGCTCTCTATTTAAACCTAAAAATTTATGCATGAATTGGATATATTTACTCTTATCGTCACTAATTGAAGTGTTCTGGGTCATAACACTTAAGCATAGTTATGGATTTACTCATCTCGTACCATCAATAATTAGCATACTCTCCATGGCTCTTAGTACATATTTACTTTCGCTCGCTACACGTTCTATACCTATCGGAGTATGCTATGCAATTTGGACTGGAGTGGGCGCTATAGGAGCTTCGATACTTGGAGTTTACCTATTTGATGAACCAGTTAATTTATTCGAAGTAATATGCTTTATTTTAGTTACATTCGGGATTATAGGATTAAAATTGTTTGATACTGCAAAACAAACTGTTGATAAAATGGAATAAAAGATCCCACTGGGATGAAAGAAGCAGATACTCCATATTGTCATGCAAATTGGAATCCAGACTTTTTTCTATATAGCATGGTGAAGACGGGAAACCGTAACCGTTCACACAATGGCGTCAACTTAAGGAAAAATGTCAGAGATTGTGTATAAAATTTCTCTCCAAATTTTTTATCATTAAATTATCCAAAGAGTGCAAGGGACAGCACTTTTGTTTCTATTTTATTGCAACAAAAAAGTTTAAAATGTGTCTTTTTTAGGTGAAACATGCAAAAAGGAAAAAACCTTATTCTACAAATTAAAAATGCAATATACTCGAAAACTTTTCAGAAAATCCATTGTGTTGAGTTTTACACGAACAAGCTTTTTCGACAGTATTTTCTATGATTTTAAAGTTAGTTAAAAAAAGTTTGGGAATAGAATGTGAACTTATGGAGCCATTGACATGTACCCTCAAAGCAAGCTTTTTCTAAAGCAAGGTATAAGATTTGCCATACAGGCTTTCAAGAATTTAAGCATCCAAACAGCCTATCAGGATGAACCTGAGTTGGAGAGGCTATAGACTTATTGCAGCAGATGGTTCTGGTATGAGATTACCCAGCTCTGGGGAAATTGTATCCGAGTTTGAACCAAATGGAACAACAGGCACCATTGGCAATTTGTTTGTTGATTTGTGTACTTCATTGATTTGCAGTGCTCGTCTTGCAGCTTGGAATATAGGTGAACAAACGTTGGCGGCAGAGCAATTACCCGAAGTTATCACTCAAATGCGTTTATTAAATCAAGAGAAATTATTATTTATCTATGATCGTCTTCAGTAAAATTCATTCAGCAGCATTATGATTTGGAAGTAGATTTTATTTTTCGCTTGCAAAAAAGAAATTATAGTAAGCTATGGGAACGCTGGCGAATTAGATTTTGATTTTATATTAGAAAATGAAAAGCTAAAAAATAAAATGAAAGGACAGAAAGTAAGAGTTATAGTGCTGACATTAGCCAACTGAGAAACAGAGTTTTTGACCGAGACTTTGGAGCAAAGCTTATGTGTTAAGGTGGCACATAGAGGAGTGCTATAAACGACTCAAAGTAGGAGCAGAGTTAGAGAATTTTTCTGGAGAGGCTGTATTACAAGAATTTTGGGCAAACTTGGTCATGTGCAATATATTATCGCTTCATATATGTGATGCACAAGGGCCTTGGAACCCAGATCAAATTACTGAGTATCGTTTAAATTTTTCAGTTTTATTTGGTGTAATGAGGCAGAAACTCTATCAGGTACTTATTGCGCCAAAAAACTTTCAAGCCCTTTTTAAGTATACGCGCTAAAGTTAAAATCCGACCGGGACAGCCGCAATAAAGTAGATAAGCCTAAACGCCATCATGTCTTTAGGAGAGTTTGCTAATGAAAGTTCTTAAGTTGACGCCATTGGCTGAACGGATACGATTTATTTCAGTGCATGAGCTGGTCCTTTTCGGATTTTAGCGCTGTGTACATAACTGCACGAACGTCTAGTTTAGGGGTAAGAAAAATTAGGGCCCGCAAATTAATCCAAACACATAAGTGTAGTGTTACCACCAAATGCTGTAGTGTTAACACTTACAACTTTTTCTGTAGAAAAACGCTGTAAATAATGAGGACCACCAGCTTTTGGCCCAGTGCCAGATAGTCCTCTACCACCAAATGGTTGTATCCCAACTGCTGCACCTATCTGGTTACGGTTGATGTAGACATTTCCAACTGATATTTTTTTACTTATAGTGTCAATTTGACTTTGTATACGACTCTGCAAAGAAAACGTAAGCCCATATCCAGTACTATTTATATCACTTATAACTTCATTTAATTGTGACTTGTTAAAACGTATGATATGTAAAATAGGACCAAATACTTCTTGCTTTAATTGCGAAATTTTTTGTATCTCATAAATATATGGAGGAAAGAAATAACCATTATGAGAATTTGTATCCATGGGTACTTTAAATAACAGATTTGAATCTTTATCCTCTGACATTTTTTGCGTATGTTGAGTGAGCATATCGATAGATGCTTTATCAATTATTGGACCAATATCAGTACTAAGTTGTATTGGGTCACCAATCTTGAGTTCTTGCGCTGCACCGCATATCATTTTTATCTGCTTCTCTGCTATGTCCTCTTGAATAAACAGCACTCTAAGCGCAGAACAGCGTTGGCCAGCGCTGCGAAACGCAGAAAGCAAAACATCCGTAGTCACTTGCTCTAAGAGAGCAGAGCTATCAACTATCATAGCATTGAGCCCTCCTGTTTCAGCAATAAGTGGTACGATAGGACCATTCCTATTTGCAAGCATTTTATTGATTATTTGAGCAGTTTGTGTTGAGCCAGTAAAAGCTACTCCGGCAATTCTATTGTCTGGAACTAATATTTTGCCTAAATATCCACCATCCCCAGGAATGAGGTGTAACACATTCTTTGGTATCCCAGCTTCATGTAGTATCTTAACAGCTTCGTAGGCAATAATCGGCGTTTGCTCTGCCGGTTTTGCCAGCACTGCATTACCTGCTGCAAGTGCAGCTGAGACCTGCCCAATGAAGATAGCGAGCGGAAAATTCCACGGTGATATGCATAAGAAAACTCCTCTGCCTTCAAAAAAGATGAAGTTATCTTCACCTGTTGGGCCCGGCAATTTTTTCCAGTCGCTCAGTTCATTTTTTGCTATCATTGCATAATAACGCAGAAAGTCGATTGCCTCTCTTACTTCTGCTATTGCATCGGATAAAATTTTTCCTGCTTCCACAATCAGAATGTAAATTAACTCTTTCATCCTTTCCTCAAGCAAATCTGCAGCTTTTTCAAGGCATTTAGCGCGCTCTTCTGCTGAAACATTCTGCCACTTAGCAAAAGCACTATGTGCTATTTCAAGAGCGTTTAAAGCTTGATCGCTTGTTGCACTTGACACTTCTCCAATTACATTTTCCAAATGTGCAGGATTCACTACTTCGATAAATTCAGCATTATCAAATAGTGCTTTTCCATCAATTATTGGTCCAACTTGCCACTTTTTTTCACTAAAACCCTTTATATCATCTGCAAATTGTGAGACTATCACAGAATCACTAATATCCATCCCCAAGGAATTTTTTCTTTCTGGTCCCAAAATATCTTGTGGTAATGGAATGCCTGGATGAGGTTCATAATTAAAATTTATAGCTTTTTCCAGTGGATCTGAAATTAACTCATCGATTTTAACGTTAGGATCACTTATTTGATTAACAAACGAACTATTAGCTCCATTTTCAAGAAGGCGTCTTATAAGATAAGGCAACAAGTCACTATGTTCCCCAACGGGTGCGTAGACACGACAGCTAACATTTGTTGCAAGCTCTGACATTGCATAATCATATAAGTCTTTTGCCATTCCATGTAAGCGTTGAAATTCAAATCCAGGGTGGTTTTTATCAGCAAGTTCCATGATAGAAGCAAAAGTATAGACGTTATGAGTTCCAAAGCATGGGTAAAAGCTGTTTGGTTTACTCAAAAGTTTCTGTGCGCACACGAGGTAAGATACGTCAGTATAGCTTTTTCTTGTAAATACTGAGTAATCATTTAATCCCAATTCTTGCGTACACTTGATTTCTGAATCCCAATATGCACCTTTTACAAGCCTCACCATAATTTTGTGCTTTGATCGAATAGCAACATCCTCTACAAAGTCAAGAACAGATAAAGCACGTTTTTGATATGCTTGTACAGCCAAGCCGAGCCCTTCCCACTCAGAAAGTGATTCATCAAGCCGTAATTGTTCAAACAAGATTAAGGAAATTTCAAGCCTTTCTGTTTCTTCTGCATCTATGCATAGTGAAATGTTGTATTTTTTTGCCTCGCGGCAGAGCTCTAAAACCTTAGTGAATATCTCACCAGCAATTCGGCCAAATTGACTAAATTCATAACGTGGGTGTAAAGCAGAAAGTTTGATTGAAATTCCATGGGATTTAAAACAATCATTTATTTCAGTGGATTCACCTATAGCTTTTATTGAGTGCATGTACGAATTAAAATACTCTTCTGCATCCTCAGTTGTGTGAGCAGCTTCGCCAAGCATATCAAAAGAGTATAAAAACTTACTATTGTCATCTAGTTTTGCGTACCTTAAAGCTTCTTCTATGGTTTCTCCAACAACAAAATGATTACCAAGCATAGACATTGCTTGTTTTACTGCTTTGCGAATGATCGGTTCTCCTAAATTCTTAAGTAACTTAGAAATTGCGTAATAGAACTTCGAATCGCCTTCATTATCTCTCAATATACTGCTACCTATCATTAAACTCCACGTGGAAGCATTGACGAACAATGAAGAAGAATATCCTAAATATTTACTCCATTCTTGATTGGCAATTTTATCTTTGATTAGCTCGTCTATTGTATAATCATCTGGTATTCTAAGTAGTGACTCAGCAAGACACATAAGCGCTATTCCTTCATCATTGGAAAGCGAGTATTGCTGCATAAAGGAATCTACAATACTTAATTTATTGTGTTTGATTTTTTCAATAACTTGTTTTGCAATATTATAAATTCTATTTTTTGAATCAGCCGAAAGCTCTGCTTTTTCTACAAGATAACGTATATAACTCTTTTCATCAGTACGATAAAATTCTTGTAAACGTTTTCTGAGTTCATTAGGTTCTTGTATAGAGCTTATCATATATAATTATCTCCAAAAAATACTCCGACACCATATGTATGGTGAAATTATATCATAACTTTGCGCAGAGCAAATTGCTATTTACAAAGGGATCAGGGCTGGCTAAAAGAAGTCCATGCAATAACTTCACTAAATCAAAAAGATTGTGCAAGTATGTAGCTCAACACTCCACCACACATCAAGTATTTAGTCTCAGTTGCGGTTTGTACACAGCATTTGAGTTGAATTGATTGCCTTGAATTATCCTTTCTTTTGATGATACATTCTAGATTTCCACCTGGCACTATTTCACCTTTTATGCTTATTACCTTACTACCATCAAATATCTTTCTGGTTATTCCATTTTGAAATACAAGTGGAAGAACACCCATACCAACTAAGTTGGACCTATGTATACGCTCAAAGCTTTCTGCAATGACAACTTTAACCCCCAACAATAAAGTACCCTTTGCTGCCCAATCCCTACTTGAACCTGTGCCATATTCTTTTCCTGCAACAATGATTAGAGGTACATTATTTTCCTTGTAACGCATTGCTGCATCAAAAATTGACATAATTTCTTGAGAAGGAATATATTTTGTATATCCACCTTCGGTGCTAACCATTTCATTTTTTATTCTAATGTTAGCAAAAGTGCCACGCATCATTACATTGTGGTTACCACGACGAGATCCATACGAATTAAAGTCCTGTGGCTCAATTCCAAGATTTTTTAAATATATACCTGCAGGACTACTTGAGGCAATATTTCCAGCAGGGGAAATGTGATCAGTGGTTATGCTATTGCCAAACATTGCCAATATTTGTGCACCTTTTATATCGATTTTATTATTTTTAGGTGATAAATTATCAAAATAAGGCGGATTTTGTATGTAAGTGCTGTTTGCATCCCAATTATAGATTTCACTTTTTTCACACTTTATCTTTCGCCAATGTTTATCACCAGAAAAAACATCCTTATACTTTTGTATGAACATCTCACGTGTTACCACATTTTTAACACAATCTTCGATTTCATTATTTGTTGGCCATATATCCTTGAGGTATACGTCACTTCCATTCTTATCTTTGCATATAGGATCTTTTGTCAAATCAATTTGCACAGTGCCTGCAAGTGCATATGCAACAATAAGTGGCGGAGATGCCAAGTAATTAGCTTTGACTAACGGATGAATTCTTCCTTCAAAGTTACGATTGCCAGATAAAACTGCAGCAACGGTTAAGTTTTTGTTTTTAATGCCATCTTCTATATCTTTATTGAGTGGACCAGAATTCCCAATGCAAGTTGTGCAACCATATCCAACTAGATTAAAACCCAAAGCATTTAGATCTACCTGCAATCCAGACTTTTCTAAATATTCTGTTACAACTTGTGACCCTGGAGCAAGAGAAGTTTTAACCCAAGGCTTTGATTTTAATCCAAGTTTAATTGCATTACGAGCTACAAGACCTGCAGCAATCATCACACTTGGATTTGAAGTATTAGTGCAGCTTGTTATTGCTGCAATAACTACACTTCCATCTTGGAGTTTATCGCTTTCCTTTGACTCATTAACTGAAAATGATTTAGAAAAAGACTCTGCCACTTGTGAAAGAAAAACCTTATCTTGTGGTCTTTTAGGACCAGCCATTACTGGCTTCACGCTCGATAAATCAAGTTCTAGTGCGTCAAAAAATGCTAACTCGTCACTACTACGCCACAGTCCTTGCTCTTTCGCATAAGCCTCAACTAGCTTAATCAGCTTTTCTGGCCTTCCGGTTAAGCTTAAATAATCTAGCGTTTTTTGATCAATTGGAAAAAATCCACAAGTTGCGCCATACTCCGGGGCCATGTTTGCTATAGTGGCTCTATCTGCCAAAGATAAATAATCTAAACCATCACCATAAAATTCTACAAACTTACCAACAACGCCTTTTGTTCTTAGGATATTGGTAACCGTCAGCACTAAATCGGTCGCAGTTACTCCTTCCGACAATCTGCCAATTAATTTAAATCCAACTACTTCTGGAATCACCATACTAATTGGTTGACCAAGCATCACAGACTCAGCTTCTATGCCTCCAACACCCCAACCAAGAACTGATAATCCGTTAACCATTGTAGTATGGCTGTCAGTACCAACTAAAGTATCAGGATATATGACTCCATCATTATTACACACAACTTGCGCTAAATATTCAAGATTCACTTGGTGGCAAATCCCTGTGCCAGGCGGCACTACTCTAAAATTTGTGAAGGACGATTCTCCCCACTTTAAAAATTGATATCTCTCCAAATTTCTTTTTACTTCTAACTCAACATTCTTACTGAATGCGGAAACACTTCCATAACTATCTACTTGAACAGAATGGTCAATCACAAGATCAACCGGTACAGACGGATTTATATTGCTTGGGTTTCCTCCATTTTTCTTAACATAGTCCCGCATTGAAGCTAGATCAACAACAGCAGGAACCCCTGTAAAATCTTGCATCAACACCCTTGCTGGTTTATAGCTAATTTCGTGATTAGTGTGTTTATTAACGCAGTCTGCTAGTACTCTTATGTCATCTAGCTTTACGTTTACTCCATCTTCATTGCGCAATAAACTTTCAAGCAGAACCTTAAGTGAACAAGGCAATTTAGTCACATCTATTCCTAAAAATTCACTAGCACTACTTAGGCTAAAATAGTTGTATGACTTCCCGTCAATGTTTAAAGTCGTTTTTGCATTTAAAGAATTGTTCATCCTATCACACTATATTAGTTAAAATTGGAATTACTACCGTTACTTTTTTGTTGTTGACCTTGCTGCTCATACATAGTTTCAAAATCTATAGGATCTAGCATCAGTGGGGGAAATCCACCACTACTTGTAACTCTTGCAATTATTTCTCTTGCAAAAGGGAAAAGAAAAGTAGGTCCGCCAATAAACAAAGCTTGTCTTACCTCTTCCTCACTCAACTCTTTTAAATTTTCTATTGAAAAAATGCCACAATATTTCGTCTCACAAATGAAAGCTACACCATCTTTTATGCCTTCATCTTTTACCGTTGCTTTGACTTCTATATGCAAAGTAATTTCATGAAAAGATTTTTCTTCATTCACTTCTTCTTTGTTTTTCGTCCCTTCTAATTTTGCTGAATTGATATTAACCATTACATTAATATCTGGAGCTTTACTAGAAGAAAGGAATGGCGAATTCGGATTCTCAAATGATAGATCTTTAACATATTGACCGTGAATTCTCATTTTTTGTTGTGGCATTTCTTACGTCTCCTTTAATTAAGTTGAGATATTTAATACTTTCTTATATAATATATTCATTTACAAACGAATAGCAAACCTGATTATAAGTTGATATGAAAAACATATTTTCATTAATAATTAATAATGTTCGGATACTTTATATGCCAAGGAGTTGAGTTACTATGATAGAGCTTGTAATATATGCTTTATTAGCGGCGTTCATTTTTTCACGTTTGTATAATTCTTTAGGAAGGTCAGCCAACCTCAACCTAAAAAAGCTAACTAATGTATTGGATGTAAGCCGAAGTAGAGAAGATGTAGTAGAAAACATTGAGGGTTACATTGATAGCAATGATGAAAATTCAATAAAAGTTACTTATGAACAAATATTAAAAAAAAACAAAGATTTTTCTATTTCCCACTTTATAGAAGGTTCAAGCATAGCTTTTGAATTAATAATAAAATATTTCAATCAAGGAAATCTGTCCCAGTTAAAATCTCTCTTGGATAAAGATTTATACAACAACTTCGTAGAGAAGATTAAACATCGTAAAGAGATACACGAGTCTATAATTGTTTCTATCGTTTCACAAAAGATTTTAGAAATAAAGCTAGTAAAAAATGTAGTGTTTATTGCAGTATATTTCCTTTCAGAGCAAATTAACTTCGTTAAGAATAATAAAGGGGATATCATATCAGGTAGTACATCCACTATTAATAAAGTTGAGGATGTATGGCAATTCAAAAAAAATGTTAATTCATCAGACCCAAGCTGGTTGCTTGTTTCTATTCACTATAAAAAGACAAGTAACGATAAGACAAATGATAAGTAAGATGAGTTTTATTTGAAATGGAAAGCAAGCTACGCGAAATAGTACTTGACACTGAAACGACAGGTCTTGACACTGAATCTGGTCATCGAATTATTGAAATAGGGTGTGTGGAATTAATTAACCGCATTCCAACAGGTAAAGTATTCCATCGGTACCTTAACCCAGAAAGAGATATACCTTATCACTCGTTTAAGATTCACGGTATTAGTGAAGAATTTTTAGAAGATAAACCATTATTTTCAGATGTTGCACTTGAATTTCTTGACTTTATATCTAATGATATTTTGGTAATTCACAACGCTGAATTCGATGTTAAGTTCCTTAACATGGAGTTAAGCAAGCTGAATGCTAGGTTAATTTCCTCAGACAGAGTGCTAGATACATTACCTCTTGCGAGGAAAAAATTCGCAGGATCACCTGCTTCTTTGAATGCATTATGTAAGCGTTTTGATATATCGCTAGAGAATAGAGAATTGCACGGAGCACTAGTTGATGCTCAATTGCTTGCAAAGGTATATGTTGAACTTACAGGAGGGTTACAAACCTTTCTGTTTGATAATGAATGCAATCAGGACAGTAACTCCACATTCGTTCAGCATAAAGTGCGTAATCTAACGCCCAGAAAACATTCACCAAATAGTGAAGAAATTGATGAACATAAAAAACTGTTAGACAAAATTAACAATACACTTTGGAATAAATATATTGAATAGGTTAACCAATAAAGATACAATTTGATTTTACTGAGAGCATTCTAATGGTAAGGTTTATAAGATTGTTATCTAATATGCTAGTAGCATTAGCAGTTGTTTTTTTAGGTTATTGTTATTTCACCAAAAAAGGCATATTTGCCCCAGCAGCGATTCACAACGCAGAAGTTAAGATAGGCGGAGATTTTTCTTTAATTAATCAGGACGGACAGATCCTGCGCAGTAGTGATTTTAAAGATCAATACATGATGATTTTCTTTGGGTTTTCCTCATGCAAAAGAATTTGCCCTATGAACCTTGGGATAATTTCAGAAACACTTGCAAAGTTAGATGAGAAAACTAACAACAAGCTACAAACATTCTTCATCACAGTTGATCCTGAACGCGATAGCACTGAAAAACTCAAAGAATTTCAGCAGCAATTTGACCATAGAATACAAATGTTAACTGGTGAAAGAGAAAAAATAGACGAAGTAATTGCAAAGTATAAAGTATACGCTAGCAAAGTTGGTGGAGAAGAAGAAATCAACCATTCTTCGATAATATATCTTATTGGCCCTGAAGGAAGATATGTTACACACTTTGCAGCTGATTTAAATTCAGACGAAAGTCAATCTGATAAGATTTTGGCTGAGATAAGAAAATACGTAAACTGAATTATAGATTTTTCTGTTAATTAGCCGAGCACGCAACTGCATGAGCATTATAATTTAATCTCCACCTGGAAGACACATTGGAATGACACTATTTGCTGTCTTCAAAAATAAACATTCGTAAAGTTGTGCTTTTAATATGGGTTATCAGTTTAAAAATGTTGCTAATCAGCATATATGAATGTAATATTAATTAACATTCATAAACGAAGCAATACCATGGAAAATAGTTATAATGCCGATGCAATAAAAATCTTAAGGGGTCTTGATGCTGTAAGGAAACGTCCAGGTATGTACATTGGTGACACTGACGATGGATCTGGCTTGCACCACATGGTATATGAGGTTATTGACAACGCAATAGATGAGTCTTTAGCTGGATATTGTGATAAAATTGAAGTTAGCATAAATAAAGATGGTTCAGTATCTGTAACTGATAATGGTCGTGGCATTCCAACTGACATTCATGAAGAAGAAGGAATATCAGCAGCAGAAGTAATAATGACTCAACTCCATGCTGGTGGTAAATTTGACAGTAATACCTATAAAGTTTCTGGGGGATTACATGGTGTTGGAATCTCAGTTGTGAATGCATTATCAAGCTGGTTGGAATTAACTATTTGGCGCAATAAGAAAGAACACTTTATGCGTTTTGAAGATGGTGAGTCTATTGAACCTTTAAAGGTAGTCAACGAAAATATAAATAAAAGAGGAACTAAAGTCACGTTCATGCCATCAACAGAGACTTTTAATGGCATTAATTTCAGTTACTCAACGCTTGAAAGTCGTATAAGAGAATTAGCATTTTTAAATTCAAATATCGACATTACTTTACGTGATCTGCGCAATGAACCATATACAGAGTCTCATTTCAATCAGAGCAATCAATCTAAAGACAATTTTGGTACAGCGAATTTTGTGCGGTACTTAGATAAGAATAAGACACATGTAACTAAAATTGCCAGTATGAAAGGAGATGCAGAAGATCTTGGCATCAGCTTGGAAATATCGATGGAATGGAATGATTCCTACTATGAGAATATGTTGTGTTTCACTAATAATATACGGCAACGAGATGGTGGTACGCATTTGGCAGGATTTAGATCTGCACTAACTAGATGTATCAATACCTATGCAACTAATGAAGGGTTCTTAAAGAAAGCAAAAGTAAATTTAACTGGAGAAGACGTTAGAGAAGGTTTAACTTGTGTTTTATCTCTCAAGATGCCTGATCCTAAGTTTTCTTCACAAACAAAAGATAAACTAGTTAGTTCTGAAGCACGTGCAGTTGTAGAAAGTATAGTTTCTGATAAATTGAGCACAATCCTTGAAACTGATCCCAAATTGGCAGCAAGTATAGTAGAAAGAGCAATCAGATCAGCAAAAGGAAGAGAAGCCGCAAGAAAAGCACGAGAGTTAGTTAAAAGCAAAAACAATATTGATATTGCAACTCTGCCAGGAAAGCTTGCTGATTGCCAGGAAAAAGCTCCTGAGTTATCGGAATTATTTATAGTAGAGGGTAATTCAGCAGGTGGTACTGCAAAGCAGGGGCGTAATCGTAAAACACAAGCAGTGCTTGCCTTAAGAGGAAAAATTCTAAACGTAGAACGTGTAAGTTTAGATCGTATTTTTTCATCTGCAGAAATAGGCTCTTTAATTACTGCAATTGGTGCTGGAATAGGGAGTGAACACTTCGATATTGAAAAAGCTAGATATCATAAAATTATCATCATGACAGATGCAGATGTTGATGGTTCACATATAAGAACTTTGATTCTAACTTTCTTTTTTAGACATATGCGTGAAGTTATTGAAAAAGGTTACTTATACATAGCACAGCCACCCCTCTATAAAGTTACAAAGAATGCCAAAGACACTTATATTAAAGATGACGAAACTTTTGAAGAGTATATAATAAACTCAGCAGTTAAAAGATTAACACTAAGTGGTACAGCTACAGAATTTAACAACTTGCGCCTTATTTTGAATAAATGCGTTAGCACTTCTAATATTAGCAAAAATTATGATAGAGAAATACCACAAAATCTCTTAGAGTCATTGCTAATTTTAAGTAAAAAGAATGCTCTATCATCGGCTGATGAGATATTAAAGTATTTGAAGTTAATGTACAGCGAATACACTTGGGAAGTGGAAATAAAAGATGAAGAAAAAGAAATTCATATCTCTAAATTGTTTCAAGGATTGGCAGACAAATATATATTTGCACTTAGTATGCTTGAAGGCAAAGATATGCAAAACATATTAAGTTTGCTTGATGGTATAAGTAATTTATTTAATGGTGATTCATTTTTAAAGTCACAAGAAACTGAAATAAGAATCACTTCTCCAAGTACGCTTGCAAAAATAATAATGGACTATGGTAAAAAGGGTTTAACTCTGCAGAGATTTAAAGGTCTCGGTGAAATGAATGCCGATCAGCTATGGGATACTACGTTAAATCCTGAGGCTAGAACTTTATTAAAGGTTGAAATAAAAGATTGTGAAGAAGCTGATTCCATATTTTCAATATTAATGGGTGATATAGTTGAACCACGCCGTGATTTTATTAATAGCAATGCACTTAATGTGCATGATGTTGATATTTGAACTTTTAGCAAAATGTACGAACGTTACGGGTTTAAGCAAAGACTGTGTCATTCAAGTAGCTGACACTGGTTCCTTTATAACGGTGTCATTCCAGTGCTTGACACTGGAATCCAGGTTGCTCACAAGCAAACTAGCATAGAAAGTGGTTACAACGTTTTCGATGAGATTGCAGAAAGGCTGGATTCCAGTGTCAAGCACTGGAATGAAAGCAGTCCTACGTCATGCCGCGATTCATTCGCGGTATCTCTAGATCCCGCTAACAAGCAGCGGGATGACGGTTGTCAGGGTGTCATCCCACTACCTTCTCCTGTCATCCCAGTGCCTCCCTCCCCTGTCATCCAAGTAGCTTGACACTTGTATCTTTATGATGTGAGGCATTAGAGCTAAAATACCTCACAGGGAGGGTGAAGCTGATGCAACGCTAATGCCATTAAGGCCGAATCCCAGATTTTGCTTCCCTCCCATAGAGTTATAGCTCTTCTCATAATAATCCCAATAAGGTAAGAATGGATTTATGGTAGAGGGGTTTGTATGCCAGCAGCGTATAGTTACGACTTAAGGAAAAAAGCAATGGAAGCAATGGAAGCATTGGATGAAGGAGAAAGTAGAGCAACTGTTGCCAAGTGACCTTACCCAGAAAAAGTGGAGAGAAAGAAAGGAGTTTTTTCGGGTAAAATAAAATTTTGGAGGATTAGAAATGGCAAGAGAATATACGGCAGAATTCAAATTGGAAGCTGTTAAACTGGCAAATGAACAAAGAAAGGCAGGTCAAACAATTACAAAAATAGCAAAGGATTTAGGAATAAAGGGTGGTTTATTAGGAAAATGGATAAAGAAACACAACGAAAAAAAGTCGGCAGCAGATGCATTTCCAGGTAGAGGTAACATGGCTCCTTACGACAAAGAGAGGTTTGATTTACAAAGCAAGAGTAACAAGGGAAAGAGACATTTAAAAAAAAGCCCTGGCCAGTCAAAAAGAGTAAAATATTTTTTTATATAGTAACTGCTATAAAGTACAGGAATTATGTAGGATTTTCTGCTAGTGGCTACTATAAGTGGACCACAAGAAAAATAAGCAGTAGAGAATCAGCAAATAAAGAGCTACTCGCAGCTATTCAAAAAATATATCAAGTTTCTAAATGTAGATATGGAGCTCCTAAAATTCATGCTGAATTGAAGGCTTTGGGTAAAAGTTGCAACTTAAAAACAGTGCAAAGTATTATGCAGAAAAATGGTATTCAGGCTATATTGAGAAGAAAATTTAAAATTAAGAAACAACAAACGGACAGTAGCTCCCAATATATTAGACCAAAACTTTATTGTCGATCAACCAAATAAAGTATGGGATTACTTATATAAAAACCAAAGAAGGATGGCTATATTTGGCAACAATAATCGATCTATATTCACGCATGGTAGTTAATGAGCAGTTCAATAAATAAACAATTGGTTATGGACTCTTTATTAATGGCCGTTAACAAGCGTAAACCTGCCAAAAATCTACTATTACATAGTGATCAAGGTTCACAATATACTTTGCAAGGTTATCAATATCTCTTATCCATAAAAAACATAGATGAGTTATAAAGGTTGTTGTTACGACAATTCTGTTGTGGAAAGCTTCTTCAGTTCTCTAAAAAGGGAGTTACCAATAGACACCTCTCGGCACTCTAAACAGCATATCAAAACTGCTATATTTGAATATATAGAAATTTTTTATAACAAACAACGTCACTATTAACTATTGCATTCCTGAGCATTTTGATTCATCATTCTCTTTGTGAAAAACATTCCAAACTTTCTCTCCACTTTTTCTGGGTAAGGTCAGTCAAACCTCCATTTTTTTTATATCAATTTATTACTTTTTTTTCGGTTTGACACACTTTTTTGAACATTCCCAACGAAAAAAGAAAAACAAGGTTTAATTTTCTTTTTTATTTGCGATTTATCTATTAATTAACCGTGAAAGGTTACGTGTAATGCTTCTTCACATAATTATCAATAATTGCCTTAAATTCTTCAGAGACATTATCACCTTGTAAAGTTTTGAAATATTTGCCGTTTTTGTAGACTGCTGAAACAGGTTTTTCTCCATATCCAGGTAAGCTGATTCCCAAATTTGCGTGTTTGCTTTCTCCAGGACCATTTACTATGCATCCCATAACAGCAATGTTCATATGCTCTACACCTGGATTTTTTTTCTTCCACATCGGCATATGAGTTTTTATATAGCCATTCACCTCTTCAGTTAATATACGAAAACGATCGCTACTCGTGCGCCCACAACCAGGACATGAATTAACCTGAGGGTTAAAGTGTCGCAAGCCTATAGACTGCAATATTTCCTGACACACCACCACTTCATTAGTACGCGATTCACCAGGACGTTGAGTCAAAGAAGCCCGTATTGTATCTCCAATGCCATTTTGCAATAAATAAGTAAGCCCTGCTGCGGTATTTACCACACCTTTATTGCCCATACCAGCCTCAGTTAAACCCAAATGCAGCGCATAATTGGAAGATTTTGCAAGTGCCATATAAACTAAAATTAAATCTTGTACTTTGCTAACTTTACATGAAATGATTATTTTGTTTGAATTTAGACCAATTTCTTCAGCTTTTTTTGCACTATCAAGAGCAGACATTACAAGTGCTTTGCGCAGTATAACATCAGAAGGCCTTGAATTACTAAGCGAAGAGTTTTCATCCATCAATTTTTGCAAAAGGTATTTATCAAGACTACCCCAATTTACCCCAATTCTAACCGGAAGATCGTGCATTATTGCATACTCTATCACCCTTTCAAACTTCTCATCACGTTTGTCGCCAAAGCCTATATTGCCTGGATTGATTCTAATTTTACCCAGCATTTTGATGTTGTCTGGATAATCTTGAACTAATTTATCTAGCTCATATTGACCGCAGCCTACCAATATTTTACCGTCAAAACCTTCTTTATTTATCTCTTCTACTATATAAGGTATTGCTCTTGCTACCTCCTCTGAGTTCAAGGCAATTCGCACCAATTCTGAACCTGTACGCGCTAGTTCTGTTATCTCTTTTGCATAATGTTTTGCGCTACTTTTTATATTATCAGCATCTATATGCACGCCAAGCGCCATAGATTGTACAACTACAGGATTATTTCCGCCTATCTTTACTTTTCCAACTTCTACAACATGAGTTTTGTGCCTGGAAATCTGCGATAATTCATATGTATTATCATTCAATATCAGGTCTTTATCTAGCATATTATTAATGGCCAATATTGTGATAATATTTTACTGTGTCAGCTACACTGCCAAATGAACTTGAACCATTCAAACTATAAGCATCTACGTTATCCAAATTAGCAATAGAATCATGTGAGCACGTTCTTCTTGATGGAGTTTCTTTTATAGTGACATTTATAGGAGAAACTTTCTTTTCTCGTGTTGAAGTAACTTTCTTCTCTTCTTGTTGTTCACTTTCATGCTGCTTATTTTCATACTGGAAAACTGACTCTTGATCTATAAATACAGCACCCCTTAAACGTGCGATATTAATACCATGCTGATTTATCATAGTGCTCTCTTCATCGTCGACTATGCAAGCTTCCATGTCATTTGGCTCATTATCAAGACTAGCAATTTTTTTCTCTTTTAATTTTTTGATTAGATCTTCTTTATTTATAGCTCGATCTTGTAATTTTTTTTTCTTGAGCAATTCCCTACGCTTCTCATACAGTTTATATGACTCAGCAAAATCCTCATCTGTATGAAAGTTTGCACCACCAGGGTTACCAGGAGGTATGTATCTCTTACTGAGCTTAGATTTAGCTTCAGCACTATGCACAGTAAAAAAGCTAGAAACCAAAAACATTAATATAAATAAAATTTTAGAAAAAACCCTAAGCATATGGTGCTATAGTAAATATCGTGTTTTAAAAGATAGCAATTAACAAACTTTAAGTAAACCAGAATCTTTACTAACTTTACAATACAAATATTTTTCTAAAAAGTGATATGTTTGCTATCAAAAAAACCTACGCAGACTAAGAGAAGAGTAAGGTGTTACAAGTTGCGTAACACCTTTTCAAGAAAAGTGTTATGCAGCTATATGTTTGCAACTTTTAAGTTATTCTGTAGTTTTTCAGTACCATCGGTAGTATCTACATTACTAAGTTTTGCGTCTGGCGTATCTTTAGATAAGTCGTTTTTCTTCTCTTTATCAAGCTTAACTCCCTGATAGATACAGAATGCAACAAAACTAGTTATTGCTATTGCGGCAACAGCACTGACTATGATACAAATTGCCATTATTTTTTGTTGATCTGCTACTGCCTCTGCAAGTGTTTCCACTTTTTCTTGCAGGCCGTTTAAGTGCTCTTGCATAGCTTGAAACTGCTTAGTACCAATCTTGTCTTCTAATGCACTAAAAACTTTTTCAAACTGCTCAACATCTATCTTTTGAGCTTCTTGCCATTCTTTTAATGCACTAAATACCTCTTCAAACTGTTTAGCATCTATCTTTTGAGCTTCTTGCCATTCTTTTAATGCACCAAAAACTTTTTCAAACTGCTCAGCATCAATTTGTTGACTTTCCTGCAATGCTGTTATATCTGACTCATCAAAGCCAAGTACCCATTTAGTTATACCCATTTTTAACCCCCTAGTTAATTAATATATTATAATTTTACATTCCAAATGTTTAAATTATTATTAAATCAATTGTCATTATGTATTGATCTTTTAATAATTTCGTTTGACTTGCTTTTTGAAAGTGCGAAAACTTAAATTAAGGTACTTACGAAATACATGAAGAAAAATGCTTATTGTATTTTTGTAACCATTCACACTTAATTCTGCAATTCTTTGATCTCACTCATGGAGAGGCCAGTAAACTTAACAATAGTGTTGACATCAACATTATTAGCTAGCATTGCTTTTATGACTTCAATTTTTCCTTTCCGTACACCTTTCTCTTCAGCAAGATCAAGTCTGTATTCAAGGATGGCTTCTTCTTTCTGTAGATCCATCACTCTTTCTTCATAAGCTAGGAGATCTTTTTCACTCCAGTGAAACTTGTCTAATTCATCGTATGCTAGCTTTATTATTGGTGATTCCTCTGCAATTTTCTTTAGATCTTCATCTGTCGTTTCTTCTGCATGCTTAAAAAAGAAGCACCACCTTTCTATTGTGCTTTCTAGTTCCTCCACTCTGCTTTTTGAAAATTTAGGTAATTCTATAAAGACAAATTGAAAATCTTTTAAGTAATGGCCGTTGGTTTTTATATCACGTATATTGTGAGTAGAAATATACTCAACCTCTTCAGGGAATAGCATACCATTGGAAATAACAATGAAGAAAACCTTCTTTAAATTAATGTAATTTTTATCAGCCTGCCTTGAGTAAGCCTTAGCAGCATAGAGTTGTGCGCGCTTTTCAAAGCCCTTGTCGCGAGCGAGCTGGTCAGGTAAGGAAGCAGTATTACTACTACCCCCTCCCTTAGAAACGCAGCATGCAGGTTTCCCCACACTACGCTTGAGCCCCTTATCTAAGTTCTTCTTTTCTAGAACCGGCTTGTCCTTCATGATTCCTCAGGAAACATCATTCTTAATGGTGACACCAACAGTAGAGAACCTTCTCTTGAGAAAGAGCTTGCTAACATTCTTGTTCGTTTCACTCTCTCATCAAAATACTTTTTCCATTTTAAGTCAAGGGGATTTGCATCCGCTCTGATTTTAACATGTCGTCTGATAGGTATATCAATCAGCTTAAGCAGTCTTAAATACCGTATCTCTTTTGGTTTGTTCTTGCATATGGGTGCAGCAAAGACCCATTGGCGTTGACCCATTACTTTGAAGTAACGATTCTTTATCCAACGTAATCCTTTACGAGGATGTCTTTTCTTTGCCCATTTCCATAAACTATGCCAAATTTCATTGTCGATCTTTCTAAACGCTTTTTTAGCACACACATGGTGATAGTAATTTCCCCATCCTCTCAGTAGAGAGTTGAGTGACTTAATTACTATAGCCTGAGTGTTCGCTATATTTGCTTTTATCAATGTACGTGCTTTATTAAGAAGTCTTTTAATACTTTCTTTCGAAGGTTTAATAATTAACTTCTTATTATATCTACGTACATTACAACCAAGAAAGTCAAACCCTGTTGTGATAGATGTAATCTTTGTCTTCTCTTCTGAAAGAATTAAACCTCGCTCATGAAGAAAAGATGATACTAAAGGCTTAACTTCATTTTCCAGTACTTCATGTGTGAAACCTGAAATAATAAAGTCGTCTGCGTATCTGATTACGTTCACTCCACTTCTGATTTTGTTTCTTCTTCTACTGCCGAGTTTACCAAATCGACTTTCCAATAACTTTTCAAGTCCGTTTAAGGCTAAATTGGCTAGTATTGGAGAAATTATACCACCTTGCGGGGTACCTGCAGTTGTGGGATACAGAGTTTTCGATTCTAGGAAGCCAGCTTTTAACCAACTATGCAGAATTTTCTTCTCCATAGGAATATGCTTCATAAGCCATTCATGATTAATGTTGTCAAAGCATCCTTTGATATCACCTTCAAGTATCCATTGTAGTTGATTACGACTTGCCAGTAACAAATGACAAGCTACTGTAGCATCTGCACAGGATCTTTTAGGCCTAAAGCCATAGGAGTGACGATCACTGATTGTTTCAGCTATCGGTTCCAGAGCAAACAGATATAATGCTTGCATGGCTCTATCTTTTATCGATGGTATTCCAAGAGGTCTTCTTTTGCCATTAGATTTACTGATATAAATCCGTTTTAGCGGAGAAGGTTTATATCCTCTTTGCTTTAACTGCTTTATTCCTTGAAATTTAGCATTGCAAGTTGACCATAATTGACGATCTACACCCGCTGTGTTTTTTCCTTGGTTTTCAGTTACTCTCTTAACAGCCAAAGCTTTTCCGCTAAAAGAGCGTGTGAGAAGATGTTGTAAAGCTTTTACCTTACCCCATCTTCCTTTTTGGACAGCCTTAACAATACGTCTTTGTAGCCTCACAATAACTTTCTGGCATTTCTTCCATGGCAACTGCTTCCATGCTTCAAAGCTTTCGGTAGATGCACTTACAGGTTTACTTGTAATCATCTGCTTTCCTACCTTAAGTGGTTAACAAAGTTTCTTGTCACGAGGGACCAAACGGAAGTCTGCTCGTTTTCACGCGAATTAATGTTACAAATTCTATCCATTTCGTTACAAAATGGCATTCGCTTTCTCCATTCTCCTTTACCTGCACTTCCATCAGCATTCCTTGCGGTTTGCTTGCCATGTAGGCGAAAATACAGGCTTACCCTGTTCCTTCTGTCATACAACAGTGGGTTAGGTGACTTCTCTATACCGGTGGAGTTATTATTTGCGTACATCTAGAAATGAGAAATGTAACTTATCCACATTACCTTTTTGGTTAGAGCTTATCAGCATCTTTAGCTCCTTCATAATTACGATACTTTGAAGTTTCACTTACGTTCACCATACCACTAGCCTAGCTCTCCAACCACATGATGCTTGTAGTTTATGCTCCTCTCACGATTGAGCATCTTCTTTTTCAAGAGGAGGTTCATTGTCCGCATCGCTTGGCACCAACCGGTTGCCCGATTCGCACTGATGCGTAGACTCAGATGGCAAAACATCTGGTTTAATAAGTTTTAGAATCCTTTCAGTTTCTTTCTGGAGGAATTCCTCTCCTTTTAAACAATATGACCGAAGACTTTCAGGTCGCACCATCTCAATTATATACCTGTTCCCACTAGAATCCCTGCAAAGAACATCAACAATGCTTTGTTTATCAGAAGCAATTTCAGGGTCCATAATGGTGCTTAAGAATTCTACTTCTTGTATAGTGTTGACTTCAGTACATCCTAAAATATCGTTCAAAAAATGAATAAGAACATTCTTATTTCTCTCAGTACCAAATATTTTTTTAAATGTTAGGTCCAATTTTGGATCGAGAAATTTAGAAAGAGCCATAGTAAAAATACTGAGAAAAGATTAATAATTATACACTATTATTAACAACTATTCAACCATATTTTTAAGTATAGCTATACCGCCGCGGCGCTAACACGTAGCGGGATGACGAGGTTATCGTCATTCCACCACGAACCGTCATACCGCCGCGGCGCTAACAAGAGATCCCGCTAACACGTAGCGGGATGACGAGCTTATCGTCACGCCGCCACGAACCGTCATACCGCCGCGGTATCTCTTAACATAGATCCCTTACTTAACCGTCATACCTTAACATAGATCCCGCTAACACGTAGCGGGATGACGGTTGTCGTTTAGCCATAAATATTAAGAAATTTACCAAACGAAAAAAAAGGCAAAAGAAGCCCTCACTGCCATTAAGTTAAGGAAGGAATGGTAAAAAACGAACCAGAAGATTTGAAATAATCGAGAAGTTATGATAAATGCTGAAACAAAATAGAATAAACTTAAAAGTAGATAAACTCTAAAATGTAAATTACTTAAGAAGTAGTTGATTTAGGAGTCATTTTACAGAAGATATGACAATAAATTGCCCAGTTATTATCAGAAGATATGAGTACTGTCTTTGGTCAAAATACATGCTTCCTAGCTCTTTTTTGGTAGTTCAGTGAACGAGTATTCGTTACTTTATTACGGTCAACTTTTCTTCCTTTTCTCACCACTAGAGTGTTCATCAAAAATAACTTTGATAATCGATCCATAATGCAGTCTGTGTCTGACTCTGTAGAAAAAATATCGAAAGCCAAGTTTTTTATTGCATTAAATGAGACAGATTTATTAATGCTTTTCTCAGACTTGCCATTGGCTAGGCCTGCGTTCAATGTCTCTTCTACATCTTCTGTTGTAATACTTTCTAAGTTGCTAATAAAAATAGTTGACCAAAAATCCTGCTTAATAGTTTCAACACTTTTACCTGTAAAATTTTCTAAGCCTAATCTTCCTTTGAGTTTGGAAAAAAATGTTTCTACTCCCCAACGTAAGTAGTATAATTCCCCAAATTCTTCAGCTTTAAACTGCTGTTCGTCTAATAACGATGTAGCTAACACTTCAATCTCACCAGAATGAAGAACTATTTTGACTAATCGAAACTTTATTTTATCAGGTAATCCTAGCTTTCTTAGCTGTCTCGCTATTTTGACAGATGCAGTTGACACTACTATCATGTCAGAAGGACTTCCTGGCTTAAACATAGCATTTATTTCATTAAATGATGAGTATGGACAGCGAATTATGTAATTAATACCTCTTTGTATAAGCTCAGCAAAAAACCTATAAGAAACATACCCTCTATCACAAATCAGCAAATCGTTGGATTTTACACTATCAAGCATATCAATAGCTAAAGCAACTTCATAGCTACCGCCTCTGCCAAGTACTGATTTTATTGCGATATTGTTTAATACATCGTAACATACTTCAAAGGTTGTACTTGTGTAATCTCCAAGCTCTTTTTCGGTATAATTTCTTATTGGTCTTGAGCCAAATTCATTTATTAACTCATCATTTTTTGGTAGAATCAGTGTAGAAGCATCAAATGCAAGTACTCTGAAACCATGGTGGGTTTTAAATCCTTGATCTTGGTAGTATAGGGAAATTATGCTATCATTTAGCTCTGAAAATGCAGTGTGCTTTAGCTTTTTTCTTGCTTGAGTAAATGCACTTGCTGTGATTGTGTGATCCTTTTTTGTATGCAGGACAAACTCATTAAGCATTACTTGTAATGATTTTACACTCTTTCTGAAAATTAGAATAAATACATCAATGAAAGGCAGCTTTCTTTTTCGTGAGAAATCTTTTGGAGATGCTTTGTGGGCGTTAATAAAGTTTAAACTCATCAATTTATCTTTTATAAATTTAATTATTCTTTTTTTTACTCATATCATTATTTCTTTTAATTCAGCGATCTTACCCGATTTTATAATACATTCTAACACTTTTTCCTTAACTTAATGGCAGTGATGTATGGTCCCAGAGTGTGATGGTATGATAAAATATGAGAAAACAATACCATCAAAGGAGGAATTATGGGACAAATATTACATGGGTGCGCCAAAACAACAGAGACAATTCGTAGAGCAATACAAAATAGTAAAGAGAGCATAGCAAAACTCTCCAGGTACTATAACCTTAATCCAAAAACTATCATTAAATGGAGAAAACGGTCTTTTGCCAAAGACGCTGATATGGGTCCGAAGCATGCAAGATCAACTGTTTTAACTTTAGAAGAGGAGGCTGTAATTGTTGCATTTCGTAAGCATACTCTATTGCCATTAGATGATTGTCTCTACGCTTTGCAAACCTCAATCCCACACTTGACTCGCTCTAGTCTACATCGTTGCTTACAGAGGCACAGCATTAGCAGACTACCAGATGTTGATGGCGAAGTTAAACCAAAAAAGAAATTCAAACAATATCCTATAGGCTATTTCCATATTGATATTGCAGAAGTCAGAACAGAAGAAGGAAAGTTATATTTGTTTGTTGCAATAGATAGAACATCCAAATTTACGTATGTTGAGTTGCATAAAAGTGCTACAAAACCTATAGCTGCTGAGTTTCTACGTAATTTGATTAAAATTTTACCATATAAAATCCACACTATTTTGACAGATAACAGTGTACAATTTACCAACCAAAAACGCCATAAATACGCTTTTCAACATATATTTGATAGAGCTTGTGAAGAAAATGACATTGAACACCGTCTAACAAAAGTTAGCCATCCTTGGACAAATGGGCAAGTTGAGCGTATGAACAAAACTTTAAAGAATGCCACTGTTAAGAAGTATTACTATCAGTCTCACCAGCAACTCAAAGAGCATCTTTATGACTTTGTTATGGCCTACAATTATGCTAAAAGACTCAAAACTCTTAAGGGTCTTACACCTTTTGAGTTTATATCTTTACAGTGGACAAAATCTCCTGAATTGTTCATACTAAATCCACACCATCACACTCTGGGACCATACACTCCCTGTGTTTCGTAATATTATACAATCAAATTGATAAAAGCTGTATTATCTCCTTGCAGCATTAAGTGTATATTTTTTGCTATTTTTTCCACTAAGGGAGTAACATTATCAAAATTTGAAAATTTTGATAACACATAATCTGCTAAGCTTCTTTGATCTTCAGGTCTACCCACTCCAAATCTCAAGCGCCAATAATCGTTGCCAATAAAACTATCTATGGATTTAAGTCCATTATGTCCAGCAGAGCTACCACCTTTCTTTATTTTTATTCTTCCAAGTTCCAAATCAGCGTCATCGTGTATGACAACAATATTATCTAGCGATAATTTGTAAAAATTTCGTATTTTTGCAACAGGGATGCCTGAATTATTCATAAATGAATAAGGCTTTATTAACATGATTTTATTATCATTAATTATGCCAGAGGTTATTAGATAATCGGCTTTTTTAGAGAACGACTGGAAATTCCAATATTTGCAAATTGTATCAACTACGATGAAGCCGATATTATGATAAGTTAACTCATATTGACCACCAGGGTTACCAAGCCCAACTATCAGGTGCACTATTCCTCTGTTTCTGCTTGAGGTTCTTCAACGTCACTATCGGCAGCAGAAATTGTAACAATGGTAAAATTTTCTTCTTCATGAGCTACAAACTTAACACCTTCTGGTAATTTTACATCATTAATATGTATAGACTGGCCAATCATTTTACCGGATAAATCAACTTCAATAACCTGAGGTATTTTATCAGGAGAGCATTTAACAGCAATAGAACGACACAAAACATTAAGCACTCCACCTAACTTGATCCCTGGGGCTTTACTTTCATTCACAAATGATAGAGGTATGTCTATTTTAATTTCACTGCCTTTATCAACAAATTGAAAATCAACATGTTGCACAGTATCCTTTACTACATGCAATTGGATATCGCGAACAAGAGCATATTCCTTTTTGCCCGAAATATTCAGCTCTATCAAATGTGCAGAAAGAGAACCTGATTTATATTGCTTCGTGAATTCCTTTGCAGACAATGTCAAATTTACATTATCATGGCCCTTTCCATATATTATTCCAGGGATGTTTCCTTTCTTCCTTAGAGAATGCATCGCTTTTGTTTTTGTTATATCACGTAACTCTGCATTAATTGTTACTATTTCCTGTTGCGTCATCGATTACTCCTATTCAGCTAATCCTTTTAATATAATTTAATAATAATATAACATAAAAATATTTATTTCAAACTTCATTCTTTCATACTAATTGTTTGTGAAAGGATTTATTTAGATATATATTTAAACTTATTTAACAAGAACTATGGGCATTGACGATAAAGTAGTTTTTAGGATTTATAAACCAACAAGAACTGCAACACAATCTGGTTTAGGTAATACAAATTTCTGGCACCTAAAAATTGAATCTGGCTCTTACTACATTGAACCTTTGATGGGGTGGGTTGGCTCAAAAGATCCAAAAAAACAGATTGTATTAAAGTTTGATTCTCTTGAAAAAGCAGTATTCTACGCAAAAAAATGCAACGTTAAATACGTAATTGAAATGCCAAAAGATGTTAAGAGGCTGCCAAAATCTTACGCAAGCAATTTCATACTAAAGTAAGTTTTATTGCGGTGTGCTTGTCTGTAAAAGGTAAGGCTTAATATAACCAATTTAATTCTGGATTTTAAGTTGTGCTAGCACACTGCGGCCATTTAGAGAGTCAAGATTTTTAACCTGGCTAGCCAGTATTAAAGAGTTATTTTTCAGGTATTTCTTTACAAGGCTTGCAAGCCTTTTTGGATTATTCAAATAGCTCCATTCTGCTTGTAAAACTTTTATATCACTTTGCACTAAATTAATTTCACTTTTTATTTTTATTAGCTCTCTATTTAATGACTGAACATGTAATTTTACCTTAAATAGTCCTACAATGCTAAGAAAAAACATAACTATTGAGATGATGCAGAAAGTTCTCATGACAACCTCTGTATAGCTCTTAGTTTTGCTGAGCGTGAACGCGGATTTGCACTTACTTCTTCTATACTTGCTTCGATCACTTTTTTATTTAGCAGAGAGAATGTCTTGCAATCAGTAGCACATAAATCTTTAAAAAAAGTTTTGACTATACGATCTTCTAAGGAATGAAAGGTGACGACAATTAATTTGCCATTCTCACTTAAAATCTCAGATGCAGCTTTAATGCCCTTTTCAAGTTCTCCCAGCTCATCGTTTACCCATATTCTGATTGCCTGAAATGTTCTGGTTGCAGGATCAATTTTGCTTTTTCCACGAAATACCACGGAACGTACAATATCCGCAAGCTCAAATGTAGTTTTGATAGTTTTCTTCTTCCGTGCATTTACTATTGCTCTTGCGATTTTGCGAGAATGACGTTCGCCTCCGTAGTTATATATAGTATTTGCGATTTCTTCTTCGCGTAAAGCGTTAACAAACGTTGAAGCGTTTATATAAGAAGAGTTATCCATACTCATATCGAGTGGACCATCATGTAAAAATGAGAACCCTCTATCCCCGTTATCAAGCTGCATAGATGAAACTCCGATGTCAAAAACTATTCCATCGATACCTTCAATATTGTTGCTATCTAATAAATTTTTAATATTACTAAACTTCTCAATGAATAGTTTTATTCTATCTGGATATCTAACGCTTAAATCATCATAAAACTTAGTTACCGTTTCATCTCTATCAATTGCATATACTTTGCAATCAGCTGACTCCAATATTGCTTTGCTATACCCTCCAGCTCCAAATGTGGCGTCCACGTATATGCCACCATCCTGCGGTGATAGTAGTGATAGCATCTCTTTTAACAAAACTGGAGTGTGTGTCATATCAAAAAATTTAAGTACAGTTGGTGTAGATATCCTACTCTACTCTACTCTTCACATCAATTTTATTTATGTACATAGATTTTCTTGCCAAAATATGGTATCTTATCGGAATATATGAGCAATAATATTAAAATCAAGGTTTAATATTGTTAATATAATATTCACATAACGTTCACATTTTTTTTTATATATAAGGTCAAACAGGCTATAGGGAAATTATGCAGCAAATAACAAAAGTAATATTTTCAAGTTTGATTTGTAACACTTTATTGTGGTATGACCACATGCTTTTTGGCCACTTAATAAACATAATAGGTGGTGTGTTTTTTCCATCGGATGATCAACTAACCAGCGTATTGAAGGCTTTTGGAGTGTTTGCAGTGGGTTTCTTAATGAGACCAGTCGGTGCTGCTATATTTGGTCACATTGGTGATAAACATGGCAGAAGAGTTGCCTTATTGCTCTCGATTATATTAATGACTTTATCAACCGTATTAATTCCTTTTGTTCCAGGTTATCAAAGCATTGGAATACTAGCGTCAATGCTGGTAGTGTGTTTAAGATTATTGCAGGGTATATCTCTTGGAGGAGAAGCAGGAAATGCACCATTTTTAATAGAACATGCTCCTAAAAACAAAAAAGGATTTTTTGGCAGCATTGAAGTATTAAGCGCAATTTTTGGTTCAGTATTAAGCTTGATAGCGGTACTCATATGCAAAAAAGTATCTGATTTTGAATCTTGGGGGTGGAGATTACCTTTCATTTTCAGTTTAGCAATGGGATTAATCAGCATATATATGAGATATATACTTGATGAAAGCCCAGAGTATAAAAGACAAAAAAATCCGTCTAAATTGCCATTAAAAGAGTTATTAAACAATTACAAAAAGCCTGTTCTAATATCAATAGGTATTGACTTGGTTGAAAATGCGTCTCTCTATATATATTTGGTCTTTTTCAATGTGCTTACGAATAAAATATTAACAGTAAATACTCATTTTAATCATATAGTGGAAATACTGAGTCAAATTGCACTTGGAGGATTGACAATATTGTTTGCAATACTTTCTGATAAGGTAGGAAGAGAAAAAGTTATGAAGTTTGCATTTATAGCTTTTGTAATAGTGAGTTATCCAGTTTTTTCAATGTTATGTAGTGGCAATTACTTGCTGGCACACATTCTTTTTATAATTCCAATAGCTGCATCGCTTGGTCCTGTCAGTGCACTTATGTGCGAATTATTTCCAACAAAGGTTCGGTACAGTGGATTTGGTTTATCAAGAAATATAGCTGCTGGATTTTTTGGCGGCCTTGCACCATTTATATGCACAACAATTATCAAGGTTACAGGACAAGAGACTTCAGCTAGTTTTTACATGATTTTCTGTGCATTAATTGGGCTAGTTGCTATATCGCAAATTAAGGGTGAGCTTTCTTCAAAATCACCCAAAGTAAACCAAGTATAGTTGCAGTATAGCAGAATTTAAAAAAATCTAATTATAAGGTGGGAAATGCCAATTCTTAGGTGATAATGTGAATATTTCAGCACCATCTTTTGTCACTCCAAGTGTATGCTCAAATTGAGCAGAAAGTGAAAGATCGCGTGTTGTTACTGTCCAGTCATCGAGTTTACTGAGCAGAGTCTCATGTTTTCCAGCATTAATCATTGGCTCTATTGTAAAAAACATACCTTCCTTTAAGACAAGATCTTCATCTTGATCATAGAAATGCACTACATTTGGTGGAGCATGAAAGACTTTTCCTATACCATGTCCGCAGTAGCTGCGTACGATAGAATATCCAAAATCTCTAATATATTTCTCTATAGCAAGCCCTATTTCATTTAACTTATTGCCGGGCTTAACTTGTTTAATTGCTTCCATCAATGCATTATAAGTAGCGTCACACAAACGTTTTGCTTTTATTGATGGCTTGCCAACCCAAAACATGCGGCTTGTATCACCATGCCAGCCATTTAAAATCACCGTAACGTCAATATTCAAAATATCTCCATCTTTAAGCGGTTTATCATCGGGAACACCATGGCACACAACGGCATTTTTTGAGGTGCAGATTGATTTTGGATACCCCCTATAATTTAGTGGTGCTGGAATTGCACCTGCATTAATTATAAAGTCATGGCATAGATCATTTAATTCATTAGTTGTCACCCCTACCTTTACGTACGGTGCAATGAAATCAAGAGTTTCAGCAGCAAGCCTGCCAGCCTTGCGCATAAATTCAAAATCTTCTTGTGAGTGTATAGTTATGTTCATATTTTCCATGTCTTATTGTAATTGGTACGCTTACTCGCAAGTACATAAACATAATAATTTTACATATTATAAAAATAAGTCCTATGGATCCTAGTGTCAAGTCATTTGTATGAAAGGTGGTAAAACAGAAATCTAGACTGTAACTTTTGATTTAACCCAATTATACAATTTACTCATTTTACCATCCTGACCTAAAATACCAGAATTATTTTTATAAAAAGTGTCAACTATTAGCTTTATAGAGCCTATAGCAGCAGAAAATACAGGATTTTTATCATATTCGCCATCAAGACCGCTACAAGACTCAGGGCACCCAATTCGAACTTGCTTATTGAATATATAGCCTGCAATTTCCTTCATGCTTGTGAGTTGACTAGTTCCACCTGTGATCACTACTTTATTAATTGGATCTTTCTGCTCTTGAAATTGCTCTCTTACCATTTCAAGTATTTCTTCAACTCTTGGTCTTATGATGTTAATAAGCTCAGATTTGAATACTTGAGTAGGTTCATCATTTTCGTTGTTTTGCATTGTAATGTACTCATTCTCATCTATTGAAGTTACGATAGTGCTGCCATACAGTATTTTTATATACTCTGCACGTTCTATGCTTGTGCATAGCCCGTAAGCAATATCTCGAGTGATATGAACGCCACCAATTGGAACGCTGCTTGCATACACAAGTTTCCCTCTTTTGAAAATTCCAATTGCAGTGCACCCACCGCCTATATCAACAATAGCAGTCCCGAGCTCTTTTTCATCTTCACTTAGACAGGCAAGACCTGCAGAATATGCAGAAGCAATACAACCTGCCATATTTAATCCACCATTATTGGTAATACAGTTTTCAATATTGGTAAGCGCTGGACGCGAAGCAGTGACAACATTAACATCAGCAGATAGTCTTTTTCCATACAATCCACCAACTTCTTTTATGTCAGTCATGTCATCTAAGTGATATTTCAGTGGTATATTGTGAATGATAACATTTTCTTCAATATATTTCTCAAACGTCTGAAAAACTACACGTTTTATATCCCGCTCAGAAATCTCATGGTTAGCTGCAATAATTTCATTATGTACATTGAAAGATGAGATGCCACATCCAGCAATGTTCACATATATCTGATCTATGGTTTCTTCTGATACTTGTTCAGCTAAACCTATAGTTGATGAGATGGAGTAATTTGCGTGTTTTACATTAGTTATCGACCCACCGTTTACACCTTCTGCAATCTTATAACCCGTTCCTGTTACTTTATAGCTGAAGTTGCCATTTATCTTAACGATTAGACAGATAATTTTTGTTGTACCTATGTCTAAAACAGCAAAAACATTTCTCTTTGGTTTTGCTATTACTGCAGAGTACATTAGTTAACCTTATTACGCAATTTCATTTAAATTGTAGCTTTCTTTAATAATTTATATTTCTATTATAGATATAGCAACATTTTAATATACACTAAATTCTGGACAAAAGGAAAAGCAAAACATAGAATTATAATTTTTATGTCCATTTTATGTCCATATTACCAATTGTAATTGCCCCTGATGAAAGACTAATCACACGTGCCAGTGAAGTAACAGATATAAACGATAAAATTAAAGAATTAGTAAACGACATGTTCGAAACTGTGTACGATGCAGAAGGTCTTGGCCTTGCTGCAGTGCAAGTTGGAGTGCTGAGGAGAGTTTTTGTTATGGACATTCAGCTTTCTCGAGCTGAAGACGAGCCAGTAGGGTATGAATCGACTGGCAAATTTTACATGATTAATCCTGAGATTACAGAATTATCCGATGAACAAGTAATTCTCAAGGAAGGATGCCTTTCAATTCCAGAGCAAAGTCATGAAATTAAGCGTCCAAAGTATCTAACTGTGAAATATAAAGACTTAGATAATGAAGAACAAACACTAAAAGCTAGTGGTTGGCTTGCAAGGTGTATTCAGCATGAGCTAGATCACTTAAATGGCATATTATATATTAGACATTTATCTAAATTAAAGTATGATATGGCCATGAAAAAAGCACAAAAGGTTAAAAAGCATTATGAGCAATGAAGACCTAGAATTATTAAAATTTTACCATGAAGTGGGCGTTGATTGCACACTAACAGAGGGTAAAGAGGAAAAAAAGTTGGAGAGCAAAGAGGGTGTGCAACCCTCTGTTATCCAAACTGGGACCCAGAAGAAAGATGCAGATACGCGCTGGGGTGACACTAAAGATGGAAAAGACATGTTTCCAAGTGATTGGATAATTGAAGCAAGGAAACTTGCAGGTAAATGTGGTAGTGTGGATGAATTAAGAAGTGCAGTAAAGTCATTTGAAGGTTGTGAGATAAAAAAAACTGCAACTAATACTGTCTTTTCCGATGGTAATCCAAACGCAAAAATTATGCTCGTTGGTGAAGCTCCAGGGGCAAATGAAGACCTTCAAGGCATACCATTTTGTGGTGCAAGTGGAATGTTGCTCGATAAAATGTTAAATGCAATCAATCTTGATCGCACCAAAGTTTATATAAGCAATACCGTATTTTGGCGCCCACCTGGCAATAGAAAGCCAACCGACCTAGAGCTTGATATGTGCAGACCATTTGTTGAGAAGCATATTGCACTAGTTTCACCACAGATTTTGGTTTTAGTTGGTGGAATTGCGTGTTATAGCCTTCTTGACAGCACAAAAACTATATCGAATTTGCGTGGTAGATTTCATACGTACACTAACCAATATTTGTCCAATTCAATCACCACAGCCGCTATATTTCATCCAGCTTACCTACTGCGTCAGCCAATGCAAAAACGTTTAGCCTGGGAGGATTTGAAGAAGGTTAGGGAGTATCTTGATAACACCAATAACTGTACGAATACTTAACACCACTGGTGTCGGAAAGTAGCCTGCAGAAACGAAAAAACTTGCTTGACAAACTCCGCCAGCCCCCTTATCATGAAACTGAAGCTATTGTATTTGCTTTCGCCAATCTGCAGATTAAAAGGTAAGGATTACTTAATGTATCGGCGTCTTATGTTCAATTTTTTGCAGTATATAGATACTGTATGTCTTTACAAAACTTCATCTACATCTAGATTTTTATCTAAATAAGCTGAACGCGCTTATAAAGCGTTACAAGACATCAAAAAATGCCAATACTCGACAGAGATAGTAAAAGACTAGCTAACTCGGGGATTCTTTGTCTTTTTTTCTGCTTGGTAAATTTCTTAAACATTTGCAGCGTAAGTTAGTTGCAATTAAAAGCGGCTGAATCTCGCTTGTCAAGCGTTTAAAACATAAAAAACGCCAATATTTTAAAGCGGATAATAACCCCAGGGCTTCTTTTGCCTTTTTTTTCGTTTGGTAAATTTCTTAATATTTATAGCTAAACAACAACCGTCATCCCGCTACGTGTTAGCGGGATCTATGCTTTGAGATACCGCGAATAAATCGCGGTATGACGTAGAGCTCGCGTTAGCTACACTTTTATGCTTACCAACTCAGTATCCAATCAAAACCTGGATTTCAGTGTCAAGCACTGAAATAACACCGAAAGGGCTACTGCTGTCTTGGATGGAAACCAGTGTCAGCTACTTGAATCTGCCACGCAAATTGCCTGCAAATTGCAATGTTCGTACAGCTGTGCGTCATGCGCTGGAATGGCATCAAGGGGTAACTTTTTATTTAAACAATGATTGTAAAATGATTATAATAAGAGATCTATTGAAATTTTAAAGTTATTAAATATTGACGCTATATACTTAAGTGTTAAAATAGAATGAAAAGTTTTTAGGAGTTTATATGGCAGCAGGTGGGAAAGCAAAGACAGCTAGTAAAAATAACCCTACTCAGCGTAAGAAAGCTGAGCAAAAAATGTATAAAGATAAACCGGTAAAACCTGTTAGATATATAGATCGTGATTCGCGCATGAATTATATGTCTGCTCAATATGACAACGGCAATCTGGTTGAAGATGAGGTAAACGGCAATCCTATAAAGTGGGAAGCTGTATAATAGTTGTGGTTAAAGTTACTATTAATTCTAAGGAATGTGAAGTAGAGCATGGGCTCACTATAATTCAAGCTTGTGAAGTCGTGGGCGTTGAAATTCCACGTTTTTGTTATCATGAGCGTTTAGCAATTGCTGGTAATTGCAGAATGTGTTTGGTTGAAGTGGAGGGTGGACCTCCAAAACCAGTAGCCTCTTGTGCAATGCCAGTTGCAGAAGGGATGGTTATTCACACTGATACCCCTAAGGTTAAAAAAGCACGTGAAGGTGTGCTTGAGTTTTTGCTAATTAACCACCCGCTTGATTGCCCAATTTGCGATCAAGGTGGTGAATGCGATTTGCAAGATATCACGATGGCTTATGGGAAAGGAACCAGCAGACTTGATGAGCATAAGAGGGCTGTGCCAAAAAAACACTTCGGACCACTGATTGAGACTGCGATGAATCGATGCATTCATTGCACTCGGTGTGTTAGATTTTTGTCTGATGTTGCAGGTACAAATGAACTTGGAGGAATCGGAAGGGGAGAAAATGTAGAGATTAGCACTTACATAAAAAGGCATATTAGTTCTGAATTATCTGGAAATATCATAGATCTCTGCCCGGTAGGGGCTTTAACTTCAAAGCCTTACTCCTTTACAGCGCGTCCATGGGAGCTATCACATTGTGAGACTATAGATGTACTAGATGCTGTGGGAAGTAGTATTAGAGTTGATTATCGTGGCCCGGAAGTTATGCGAATATTGCCAAGGCTGAGCGAAGAAATAAATGAAGAATGGATATCAGATAAAACCCGCTTTGCCTATGATGGACTAAAAGTTCAGCGTCTTGATCGACCTTATATAAAAAAAGATGGTAAATTATCCCCAGTTGATTGGAATGAGGCATTAACTGTTGCTGCAAAGAAATTAAAGAATACAAAATCAAATAAAATAGCTGCAATTGCAGGTGATTTAGCAGATTGTGAGTCTATGCTTCTACTTAAAGAAATGATGCAGAAGCTCGGCTCGGGAAATATAGATTGCAGGCAGGATGGTGCAAAACTTATACCAAATAATCGTGGATCGTATGTGTTCAATACCACTATTGAAGGTATAGAGAATGCGGATTTGTGTCTGCTTATAAATACAAACCCAAGGATAGAAGCACCAATCATTAACGTAAGATTGAGAAAGAGATATTTACAGGGCAACTTTCCTGTTGCAAGTGTTGGTCCTAACATTGAATATTTGTATCATGTTGAGAAATTGGGCGATAATCCTGATATTTTGAGTGAAATAGCAAATGGAAATCATAAGTTCTGTAAGCTGCTGAGTGCTGCTCAGAGCCCTATGCTGATTATCGGTCAAGATGCATTAGTAAGAGACGATTCTGAATCAATTCTAATTCTAGCTGGCAAAATTGCAGAAGAATTTAACATGGTCAGAGATGACTGGAATGGCTTTAATGTGCTGCATAAAGCTGCAGCAAGAGTTGGTGGGCTAGATATTGGGTTTGTTCCTAAAAAAGGCGAAAGGGATATTAATCAAATATTGGAACATGCAGAAAGTGGTGAAATAGAAGTTGTTTATCTTCTTGGTGCAGATGAAATTGACACATCAAAGTTAGAAAACACATTTGTAATTTATCAAGGTCATCACGGTGATAAGGGTGCACATGTGGCAGATGTTATCTTGCCTGGTGCTGCATATACAGAAAAATATGCAACTTATGTAAACACTGAAGGTCGAGTGCAAAGAACAAATTTAGCTGTATTTCCTCCAGGTGAAGCAAAGGAGGACTGGTTAATTATTAAAAATCTCTCGCAATATTTGGATCTCTCCTTACCATATAATAGTTTATTTGACGTGAGAAAAAAATTAGATACTATCGGTCCACAGTTTAGAAATGCTGATCAAGTGATAAAAAACACATGGGTGCCAATTAGCAATGGTAAAATAAATTTAAGTAATACACCTTTTACTTTAAAGGAGTGTAATTTTTATATGACGGATTCAATAAGTCGCGCTTCAAAAATAATGGCAGATTGTACTAAAGCTTTTTATGAACACGCTAGTTAATATTTTATTTATTTTAGTACCGCTACTACTTTCAGTTGCATATTTGACATACTTTGAGCGTAAGGTCCTTGCTGCAATTCAACTGAGGCACGGCCCAAGTGTAGTTGGACCTTTTGGGCTATTGCAGCCATTTGCAGATGCTATTAAGCTCCTGATTAAAGAGCCGATAATACCATTTAGAGCGAGCACCATACTGTTCATTATGGCTCCAATGCTTACCTTTATCTTGGCATTAATTGCCTGGGCAGTTATACCGTTTGGTGCTGAAGTAATTGTAGAAAATGGCCAGCAAGTAGTTATTCCTAAGGTTATAGCAAATATTAATGTTGGAGTGCTTTATGTGCTAGCTATATCGTCGCTGGGAGTATACGGCGTGATTATTGCAGGCTGGTCAAGCAATTCTAATTATGCATTTCTTGGCGCTATACGGTCGGCTGCTCAGATGATTTCGTATGAAGTTTCAATAGGCTTAATAGTTGCTACAGTCGTTATTACCACTGGAACATTAAATCTTGGAGAGATGGTGGTAGCGAAACACAATATGCCATTTTGGGTTGATTTACTACTAATGCCTATAGGAATAATATTTTTTATTTCTTTGCTTGCAGAAACTAATCGTCACCCATTTGATTTACCAGAAGCTGAAGCAGAGCTTGTCTCTGGATATAACGTTGAATATTCATCCATGCCTTTTGCCCTCTTTTTTCTTGGAGAATATGCAAATATGATTTTAGCAAGTGCTATGATGACAATATTCTTTCTGGGGGGATGGTATCCTCCGTTAGAACTTGGTTTGCTTTATAAAATTCCAGGTTTAATTTGGTTCGTTTTGAAGATAATTATACTTTTATTCGTATTTATTTGGATTAGAGCAACAATACCTCGTTATCGATATGATCAGCTAATGCGCCTTGGTTGGAAAGTATTTTTACCAATATCAGTGTTTTGGGTGATACTCATTTCAGGGGTGTTGCTCTTTACTGGGAATTTGCCTGGATCCAATGTTTAATTTCCCAAATACAAGATTAAGACGCAGGCGCTCGAGCAAATGGGTTCGCAATTTAACAAGTGAAAATAGTTTATCAGTAAATGATCTGGTTCTTCCTCTGTTTGTTCATGACAGAGAAGAAACAACTGAACCAATTTCTGGCTTACCAGGCGTAAAGTGTTATTCAATAGATGGATTAGTGTCTATAGTTAAGGAAGCTAAAGATTTAGGGATTAATGCTGTTGCAATTTTTCCTGTAGTTGATAGTAAACTAAAATCTGAAAACGCTGAGGAAGCATATAATTCTGACAACTTAATCTGCAGAGCAATTTGTGCTGTAAAATTAAAGGTACCTGAAATTGGTATTATTGCAGACGTTGCATTGGATCCATACACTATTCACGGCCATGACGGCATTTTAAAAGATAATCAGATGGATGTAGAAAACGATGAAACTATATCAGTGCTGTGTAAGCAAGCGTTTGCTTTAGCGAAAGCAGGATGTGATATAGTTGCTCCTTCTGATATGATGGATGGTAGAATAGGAAGAATCAGAAAATCATTAGATGATAACAACTTTCAAGACGTATTAATATTATCTTATGCAGTGAAATACTGCTCTAGCTTCTATGCTCCATTCAGGCAAGTCGTTGGTTCATGTGGGCTATCACATTCTATAGACAAAAGTGGTTATCAAATGGATTATAAAAATGCGCGCGAAGCAATGTGCGAAATTGAAATGGATATAAATGAAGGTGCAGATTTTATTATGGTTAAACCGGGTATGCCATATTTGGATATTATCAAAACAGCAAGTGATAAGTTTAATTTTCCGATTTTTGCTTACCAAGTAAGCGGTGAGTACGCAATGATAAAAGCTGCTGCAAATAATGGCTGGCTAGATTATGACAAGGTGATTTATGAATCTTTGATTGGTTTCAAACGTGCGGGTGCAAGTGCAATATTCACTTACGCTGCACTTGATATTGCAAAAAATTTAAGTGCATAAGCCCTATAAAATTATTAAATTTTTGGCGCACGTTCTTCTACTGTTGCTGCATATTACTTAAAGTTTTCCAATACATGTTTTAAGTTGTTGATAAGTCCGTTACAATACAGTATTATAAATAATATAAACCAAGTGTTACTTAGAACATGGGGATTTTTTTTAAATTTTTGGGAAAGATGCTAGGTAAGGTTTTTCCTGCCAAAACAGTAAGCTCTCTTTTAGGAATAGGATATTTACCAAGTTGGCAGAACTATTGGTCTTCTTTTTTAATATTATTTATTGTCGATGTTATATTAATTCTTACATATGGAGGCGAATACTTACTATATAAAATGCCAGACTCAGGAATAGTTGTAGCTGCTGTTTTTACAAAATTGGCAATAGTTATGTTAGTAATGCAATTAATTGGAATATTTATTTTTCATGCTCAAGACCCTTCAGCAAACAGTGGTGAAGAAATAGTAATACAAATAGCGTCAGGGCAAGTACTGACTGTAGCACTTTCAATGCCAGCAATGATGTCGATTTATTATGCTGTAAGTAAACTCTATGGGAGTATATGTAAGCAGATGTTTCAATGCCCATTTTGGTTTAATGATTTTATGCACTTTTTCTTTTTTCTTATGATACCTTACGTATTTTTTAATGTCGTAGAAGTGATAAAACCATGGCCAATAAGTTCAATACAGCTCAGCTATAATAATGCAATGTCAATTACATTTGAGGGGATTTTTCACACATTTTATGCGGTGATTTTACTGTATTTAACAGCATTTATATTCTGCGATTTAACTATGCATGATGCAATTGTCCTAAATAAAAGCATAATTCAGTATGTGAGGGAAAGTTTAGCAGTTTTAGGTGATTATTTACATGATACTGTTAAAAAAATAGGTATTGAATAGTACTTATTTATTTATATATTTAGTATAAAAAGTGTACAATTTGTGTGAACTTACAAAGTATAATAAAAGAGTTACAAGATTTTTGGGCTAGTGAAGGATGTGTTATACTTCACTCATACACATCTGAAGTTGGTGCTGGCACATTACATCCCGCAACAATTATGTCTGTAATTGATACAAAACCGACAAAAATTGCATATCTACAACCAGTAATTAGGCCAGCAGATGGGCGCTATAGTGATAATCCTAATCGTTTGTATCAACATCACCAATATCAAGTTATAATAAAGCCATCTGGTAATAATTTACAAGACGTCTATTTAGATAGCTTAAAAGTTCTTGGCATATCTACAGAAAAATATGATATTAAGTTTGTTGAAGATGATTGGGAAAATCCAAGTGTTGGTGCATCAGGACTTGGATGGGAAGTTACATGCAATGGAATGGAAGTAACACAGCTTACTTATATACAGCAAGTTGGAGGGATTGACTGCAAGATGATTCCTGGTGAGGCGGCATATGGGTTGGAACGTTTAGCAATGTGCATACAAGGTGTAGATAATGTTTACGATATAATTTGGAACGATAACGGTGTAACTTACGGAGATATTTTTAAACAAAGAGAATATGAATTTTCTTATCTAGCGTTAGATTATTATGATACTAAAGTGGTACAGCAGCAATTCGAAGATACGGAAAAATTGTGTAAGTTCCTTATTGAAAAGGAGCTACCAATGGCAGCCTATGACCAATGTATTAAAACTAGTCACCTACTTAATCTGCTTGATGCAAGAGGTGTGCTTGGTGTGAATGAACGTACAGCTTATATTGGTAGAGTTAGAGAGCTGACAAAAAAATGTTGTGAATTGTACATGAGTAAATAGCGTATGTCGTTGCAGTTATTATTTGAGTGCCTTTCAGAAGAAATACCACCGAGAATGCAGAATGTAGCTGCAACTCAAGTTAAGAGCTGTATTGCCAATGTTTTTAACAAAAATAATGTAAAATTTACATCAATGGAGGTTTTTATAACGGCACGTCGCATTACCCTATTTGTCGACAACATAAATGCTTTGGAGCTAAAGGATTCCAATAACGAAGTTAAGGGACCAAACATTAACGCACCAAAAAGTGCTATCGAAGGTTTTTTAAGAAAATATCAGAAAAATGAAGAAGATTTGCTCGTTCGAAAAGTAAATAATGAGGATTTTTACTTCATTAAAAGAGAAAGCTGCTCATTTAACATTCAAGAGTTTCTTAAAAATCAACTAGGAGAAATATTAAAAAATTTCTCTTGGCCAAAAAGTATGAGATGGGGCAAAGGAAAAGAAAGGTGGGTTAGGCCAATTAAAAACATTTTATGCATTTTAAATGATGAAATAATACCTGTATCTTTTGCAGGGATTACAGCATCTAACACAACATATGGCCATCGATTTCTCTCAAGTGGTACGGCGCTTACTGTTAAAACACCTAAAGACTATTTTGAATTGCTAGAAAAAAACAGTGTAATTCTTCAAATGGACAAAAGAAAGCAATTTATACTAGATCAGATTAATAAATTCACAAAAGAGCAGAATTTACAACTTGAGAAAAATGATTATTTACTAAATGAATTGACAGGGCTTATAGAGTGGCCAATCGTACTGTTTGGTGAAGTGAATCAAGAAAAGTCATTTGGATTACCGAAGGAAGTAATACTTAGTATAGTTAATACACAACAAAAATACCTTGCTTTAAGTAATGGAAAGAGAATTTCACACTTTGTCACTGTTGTCAACGTCAACAATGGTGAAGTTGTTAAAGGACACGAAAGAATATTAGAAGCACGTCTTGCTGATGCCCAATTTTTAATATCTCAAGATAAAAAGGAAAATCTAGATTATTATGTCAAAAGATTAGGTTCAATATTATTTCATGCTTCACTTGGCAGCGTGGGGGAAAAGGTGAAGCGTATTACGGCTCTGTCAAAGTATATAGCTATATTTATTCCACATGCTTCGCTGATAAAAGTTGAACGTGCTGCATATTTGGCAAAAGCTGATTTGGCAACATCGATAGTAAGAGAGTTTCCAGAATTACAAGGAGTAATGGGTGGATATTATGCTTCTTATTTTCAAGAAGATAGAGAAATAGTGGAAGCTATAACTGAGCATTATAAGCCAATCGGGCCAGAGCAGGAGTGTCCTAAATCTCCTTCTGCAATTGCTGTGTCAATTGCAGACAAAGTGGATAGCTTAGTTGGTTTAATTGCAGCAGGTGAGAAAATCTCTGGTTCGTATGATCAATTTGGTTTGCGGAGAATGACAATTGGTATAATTAGGACAATACTTGAAAATAATTTGCATGTTCCAATTAGGCTAATGATAGACAAGTCAGTATCTTTATATTCAAGGCTTCTATTTAATAAAAATACAGCGTCAGTTGATAAGCCGAATAGAAAACAAATTTCAGAACTAGTATTTAGATTTTGCTTAGAAAGATTCAAGGTTATTTTAAAAAATAGAGATATAAGGCAAGATGTTGTAGATTCAATACTATATAAAATCGATATTAATGATCTGCTGACAGCAGAAAAGCAAACTGTTATATTGGATCGTTATCTTAGTACTCCAGAAGGTGAACAAATTCTAAGCACTTACAAAAGAGTCAGTAACATGATGAGCAAAGCAAGGAAAAGTGATGGCACTACTTATAGTGCATCTTACGGTAAGAGGTTTTTGATTGAAAGTGAAGAAATTGCGCTATCAAATTGTGCTATAACTGCTTGTAAAAACATAAAACAAGCGATAAAAAATAACCACTTTAATGCAGCACTTGATGAACTTGCTGGTTTTGCTCCGTTTATCAATCAGTTTATGGACAGTGTAAAGATTAACTGTGATTCTGATAAGCTGAGAAGAAACAGATTATCTTTGCTTGAAAATGTAGTTTCCATCTTTCATTTAGTAGCAGATTTTAACCTCATACAGGTTAAGCAATGGATAAATGCTCAGGCAATATAAAGAACAAATCAAATCATCTCCACAGTCCTGTGGCGTGTATAAGATGGTCGGAGATAAGAATAAAGTTTTATATGTTGGAAAAGCAAAAAACTTAAAGTCAAGGTTATCCGACTACCTTCAATTCGAAAATCTTTCTGAACGAATTAGAGTTATGCTCTTACAGGTTATTAAGGTTGAAATATTCATCACTGAGAATGAAATCGAAGCACTGCTTCTTGAAGCACAGCTAATAAAATCATTGAAACCACTTTATAATATTATGCTCAAGGATGGAAAATTTTATCCTTATATAACAATTTCCAAGCACGATTATCCAAGAATAGCAAAATATAGAGGCAAATTTAAGAAGAATGAGTTTCATTATTATGGTCCCTTTACATCTGCCGCTGCTGTTAAGCAAACTATATTGTCATTGCAAAAAGCTTTTCTCCTAAGAGTATGTTCAGATCAATACTTTTCCTCAACAAAAAGACCATGTATTGAATATCAAATTAAGCGCTGCTCAGCACCATGCGTAGATAAAATCACAAAAGACGACTACTGCCAATCAGTAAAACAGGCACGAAATACATTGCTTGGAAGAAATAAGGAAGTGAAAGAACAGTTACTTTTCACAATGAGAAAGTGCAGCAGTGAAGAAAACTATGAGCTTGCTGCTATATATAGAGATCGGGTAAAGTTTCTTGAGCAAATTCAAATACAGCACACGGATTTTTCTTTTGAAAAAGATGCAGATTTCTTCAGTATTGTACGTGAAGAGGATCTAGCATGTATTAGTGTGTTATCGTTTAGAAATAAAGACAACTACGGCAGCACTCCTTACTTTGCCGAGAACTGTGGTGATCACTCAAATGATGAAATTTTATCCACCTTTTTGGTCAATTTTTATAATTCAGCTAACATACCTCCAATACAAATTTACGTTCCAGATTCTATTGTGGATAAGGAAATTATAGAACAAGCACTATATAAGGTTGCTCAAAAGCCAGTAAAAGTTCTGCATGCAAAGAATAAAAAAGAGCGTGATTTATTGAAATTTGTTTATGATAACTCTCAGCATAGCTTAGAGCAGAAGCTTATCGATTATAGAAATAACCTAGAAAAGCTTGAGGAGCTTAGCAAAATCTTCTTGTTACCAAATATTCCAAAGCGTATTGAGGTTTATGACAATAGCCATATATTTGGAAACCAACAAATTGGTGTAATGGTTGTTGCAGGGCAGGAGGGTTTTTTAAAAAGTGAGTACAGAAAATTTACTATAAAGGAAAAATTTTCAGGCGATGACTATAAAATGATGAGGGAAGTGCTAACCAGACGTTTCTCCGGCAATATAAAAGGCATAATACCTGATTTTTTACTGATTGATGGTGGACCAGGACATGTTTCCATAGTACAGAATGTACTGGAAGTATTGAATATAAACGTTCCTTTTGCTTGTATGGCAAAAGGTCCTGATCGTAACGCAGGAAATGAAAGATTTTATATGCTGGGCAGGGAAGAATTCAGTCTGGCAAATGACAGCAAAGTCATGCTTTACTTACAATCGCTGCGTAATGAAGCCCACCGTTTTGCGATAACTTCACATAGAAAAAAACGCGATAAACAGTTTATAGTTTCACAATTAAGCAAAATACCCGGCATTGGCAACAAAAGAAAAAAAGCGTTGATGTCTTATTTTGGTTCAGTGAAAAATATAAGCAAAGCTTCTCTGGCTGAAATTCAAAACATACCTGGAATTAGTAAAGGTTTAGCAGAAGTTATTCTTAAACACGTAAATTATAAGAGAGGAGTACTGGAATGACACAAAACCCGTTTTATTATTAGGGAATTTATATCTTAAAACCGCAAAAAAAGGTGTGCGTATTTGTGAAAAAAAATCTCCATAAAATTTGTGAAGCAATGTGGTGGGACTAGTGCGATTCGAACGCACGACCTTCGGATTAGGAGTCCAACGCTCTATCCTGCTGAGCTATAGTCCCGTGTTTCCTACCATTCATGTAAAGTTATAGCAAAAAATCCTTTCTTTTCTAGATTTCTTGCATAACCAATTTATGACGACAAAAAACATTTCTGTACTTCTTGAGTATAATGCTATTATATTTAATAACATGGTTTAAGTAAGATTAATGCTAGTTAACAATATTGGTTATTTCTATAACAATCAAAACGACTTTGCTTTAAGCAATATAAACATTAAAGTAAAGAAAGGAAATGTTGCATGTTTATTGGGGCATTCTGGCTGTGGCAAGTCAACAATTTTGAAATTAATTGCGGGGATAGAAAATCCAAAATCTGGAACTATTTTTATAAATGATAGGTTAGTTGCAAGTAATAAGGCATCAGTCGCTATAGAGCATAGAAATATCGGATTGATTTTTCAGCATTCTGCATTATTTCCTCATAAAACAGTAGTAGAAAATATAACCTTTGCTATCCGCAGCTCTTCCAAGAGAGAAAAGCACCTAATTGCATTGGAAATCTTGAAGTTACTCAATATAGAAAAATATGAAAATATGTACCCTAACGCCTTATCTGGAGGACAGCAACAATTAGTTGCAATAGCAAGAGTGATGGCACAAAACCCTGATGTTGTGTTGTTAGATGAACCATTTTCTAATTTAGATATACTGCTCAAGTGCCGAATAAGACAACATATATTGTCCCTTTTTAGAAGTAAAAATATCCCTGTGCTAATGGTAACTCATGACCCGCAAGAAGCATTGAAAGTTGCAGATTTTATCTACGTAATGAAAAATGGTAAAATTATTCAATCAGGAGTTTCTAGCGATATATACCATAAGCCTAAAGATGATACGCTAGCAAAGTTTTTTAGTGAGCTCTCTTCTACTCTACAGTTAAGCGAAAAGTTTCCACTTATTCGCTGCAAGAAAATAATCTAGTTTGGGATTGTTATAAAATAATTAAAAAACCTTGATTTATAATTAAATAAAGGTGATATAATCTATGTGTTACTTGACTTCAGTCAAGTTTTAATATTTAAAGGTCAATATTTTAAATGGAGGTGAAAATGAGTTTAGGACCATGGCAATTGTTTCTAGTCTTAATAATAATTTTAGTTCTGTTTGGTGCAGGCAGATTACCGCAAGTTATGGGTGATTTAGGAAAAGGCATCAAAAACTTTAAACAGGAGCTTAAGGACTCAGAAAAATTATCGTCTAATGAACCAGATCGTTAGCGTCCTCATACTTCGTGACATGCACCTTAGTGCATGTCATCTGTTTAAAAACTTAGTCAGGTTAAAGAATGAAAGAGATGAAGTGTTGGTATGAAATAAATAACAAATATTGAAATACAGCAACAACTATGTTAGCTTAAGAGGAATATTTTATTAAAGGATAATTGTGCAAAAAAGTGAGAAACTAACTAAAGATAAAAAACTAGCTTCTGATATTCTAAAAGAGGTTGCAGATACCAATAACAATGATAGCAATAAAGTAACTTTGTTTGACATTAAAACAGCTTTGCATGAGCGCGGTTTTGGTATTTTAATATCATCTTCTCCTTGCCGCTATCGGTGCCTATACCGGTTCCACCTGGTTATACAACTATTCTTTCTATACCTTTAATCTTATTCTCACTGCAGCTTCTATTTGGGTTTGATTCTCCTTGGATGCCCAGTTGGCTAGAAAGAAGATCTTTTCAGCGTTCAACACTAGCTCTTGTGGTAGAGAAAACTTCCCCTGTATTAGAAAAAATAGAAAAATTCATGAAGCCAAGACTGTCTTTCATTTTCTATGGGCCTGGTGAGAAGATTCTGGCTTTTATGATGTTGCTTTGTGCAATAATAATAGCTCTTCCATTACCTTTTACTCACTTCCTTCCTGCAATTGGCACAACTCTTATTTCACTTAGCATTATGAGTAAAGACGGGTTTCTATCCATATTGGGAGTTTTAGTATCATTGTGCGCGTTGTTGCTTACTCTTGTTGTAATAGTCAAAGGACCACAACTTATAACCGGAGCACTTTCTCTTCTTAAAAGCTTTACAACACTTTAACAAAAGAACGAATTACTAGCGCAAAATGAATAATGCATATTGAAATAAAACAATAATTGTGTTAAGAATTATTTTTATCAAAGGTTTTTCGTGTCAAAAAATGATAAGTTGACTAAAAGTGATAAATTAGCTTCTGATATTCTAAAAGAAGTTGCAGATACCAATAACAATGATAGCAATAAAGTAACTTTGTTTGACATTAAAACAGCTTTGCATGAGCGTGGTTTTGGTATTTTAATAATCATCTTCTCCTTGCCGCTATCGGTGCCTATACCGGTTCCACCTGGTTATACAACTATTCTTTCTATACCTTTAATCTTATTCTCACTGCAGCTTCTATTTGGATTTGATTCTCCTTGGATGCCGCATTGGTTGGAAAGAAGGTCTTTTCAGCGTTCAACACTAGCTTTTGTGGTAGAGAAAACTTCTCCAGCATTAAAAAAAATAGAAAAGTTCATGAGACCAAGAATGTCTTTTATTTTCTATGGGCCCGGTGAAAAAATTTTAGCTTTTATAATGCTGCTTTGTGCGTTATCAATAGCTCTTCCACTACCTCTTACTAACTTCATTCCTGCAATTGGTACGACTCTTATTTCGCTTGGTATCATGAGTAAAGATGGGTTTCTATCCATATTGGGAGTTCTAATATCATTGTGTGGGTTATTGCTTACTCTTGTTGTAGTAGTCAAAGGGCCACAACTTATCATTGGGGCATTTTCTTTTCTCAAAAGCTTCGTATATGGTTAGGCTTTACAACACCTTAACAAAAAAAAAGGAGCTTTTTACACCTATCGATAAAGATCATGTGAAAATGTATGTTTGCGGACCAACAGTATATGACACAGCACATATAGGCAATGCACGGTCTGTTGTTGTGTATGATGTGTTATTTCAGCTACTTAAGTTTTGTTATGGCAAAGTTACCTATGTGCGTAACATAACCGACATTGATGATAAGATAATTAATGCAGCAAGTGAAAAAAATAGCAACATAGAAAGTATAACCACATATTACATTAAAGCTTTTCATGATGATATGGAAAGCATAAATTGTAAAAAACCAACATACGAACCAAAAGCAACGGAAAACGTAGATTATATTATAAAATTAATTGAACATTTGCTGCAATCAGGCCACGCTTATGAATCTGACAAACACGTGTATTTTAATATAGAATCTTACCATGAATATGGTGCTTTATCAGGAAAAAAAACTGATGAATTGGTTCCAGGTAGCAGAGTTGAAGTTAATGAAAATAAAAAGCACCCGGGAGATTTTGTGCTGTGGAAGCCTGCAAGTGATATTGACTACAAACTTTCAAGTTATTGGGATAGCCCATGGGGAGAGGGCAGGCCTGGATGGCATATAGAATGCTCAGCAATGTCATATGCTTATCTTGGCAAAGATTTTGATATTCATGGTGGCGGCATAGATTTACAATTTCCTCACCATGAAAATGAAATTGCACAGAGTAAGTCTGCATTTGCTGGATCAATGTTTGCAAAATACTGGATACATAACGGCTTTCTTACAGTAAACGAAGAAAAAATGAGCAAGTCCTTATTTAATATAGTCAAAGTAAGAGATTTGCTAGATAGTGGAATAAAGGGTGAAGTAATACGCTATGCACTGCTCAAAACTCACTACAGAAAACCACTTGATTGGACAGAAAACGTTATTTCTGACGCACAGGAAACCTTAAATAAATTTTATCGGCTATCACGTGGTTTAGATACAATAAATATTGATGAAAGTAACGCAGAGATTTCTAAAGATTTTATAGACGCTTTAAAAAACGACTTAAACATTCCTGAAGCTCTAGCTATATTACATGAAATGGCTGCAAAAATTAACAAAATGAGTAATGAAAGTGAAAAGCTTAAATTAACTGAGAGTTTTGTTAAGAGTGCCAGATTTATTGGTCTTCTTGAGTCAAGTTATCAAGAGTGGTTTACTGCTGGTGTGAGTCATCAAGAAATAGAAAGATTGATAGATTTAAGAAGAGCAGCAAAACAAAATAAAGATTATAATACTGCAGACAAAATAAGGGACCAGTTGAAACAAATGGGGATTACAATTTCTGACAATGAAGATGGTACAACAACCTGGTAAACTCATATGGAAAACTACTTCCTGTTATTCACAGATAGTCTAGTATCATCATTAGTCTTACCCATACATCAAGGTTTTGTGTTCAATACCATGCTTTATTTCAGGTCGTATTACACTCCACTACTTATGTTATTTTTTGGAGTACTAGGATCAAGCCTTGGTGGAATAGTTAACTGGTATTTAGGTAGAATAACAATCTCTATACGAAAATCATACCACAAACTAGAGAACGAGCATAAAACACCAAAAATCGTAAAAAATCTACTGATTTGTGCAGTTACATTACTTTCATGGGTGCCAGCACTTGGAAGTGTGATTCAAATTTTATCAGGTTATTTTAAGTTAAACCTTTATACCCTTGCCCCTTTAATCATTCTATCTAATTTCTTCTATTTGTTATATCTAATACTTACTTTTGGAGTATAACAGCTATAGTACTACAGCCATTAAAGCCCACTTCTGTCATCCTATGCCCTGATAGAAGCGGAGCTATAAATTAAATGCAAAATTTCAGTAGTCACAGGATGGATGCACCATGAGCTAAAAGCCATTCCACAAGATCCCTATGATCAAAATCAGTGGCATAATGTAATGCTGTCATTCCCCTATTATTCTTAGCATTAACATCTGCTTTGCGTTTTAGTAGCACTCTAGCCGTGTCAAAATTTCCCATAATAGCAGCAAAGTGTAGCGGAGTGTTGCCATTTTCATCTTTAGCGTTAACATCATCCCCTTCTTTAATGAAGTATTTTGTTAATTTTTCACTTCCAATTTTAGCAGCATGGTGCAGTGGAGTTTTATTGCATTCGTTCTTAACACTAACATTTGTGGTGTGTTTCAATAGTGTCTTAGCTAAAGCAACCATACACATCCCATCGTCAATAGAATTTGTATCACGAGCTGAAAGTAACTCCACAAGTTCTTGGTGATCAAAATCAGTGGCATAATGCAATGCTGTCATTCCCCTATTATTCTTAGTATCAACATCTGCATTGTGTTTTAGTAGCACTCTAGCCGTGTCAAAATTTCCCATAATAGCAGCAAAGTGTAGCGGAGTGTTGCCATTTTCATCTTTAGCGTTAACATCGGCACCTTTTTCAATGAGGCATTCTATCGTTTCTATACTTCCACTTCTAGCAACATAGTGCAGCGAAATTCTATTTTGTTCGTTCTTAACATTAACATCTACATTATGTTCTAATAGTACCTTAGCTACGGCAACCCTACCCATCTTAGTAGCAAGATGTAGCGAAGTATCGCCATCTTTATCCTTAGCATTAACATCTGCATTATGTTTTAATAGTACCTTAGCCACGTCAACCCTATACATCATAGTAGCCCAGTGTAACGCAGTGAAGCCACTTTCATCTTTAGCGTTAATGTCCGCCCCTTTGCCTATAAGGTATTCTACTATATCAACCCTTCCATCATAAACAGCCTGATGTAACGGAGTGATACCATATCTGCTCTTAGCATTGACGTCTGCACCCTTATTGATAAAATATTGCACTATGTCCAATCCTCCACTCTCAACAGCTGAACACAATGGAGTGCTGTCAGATCCATCCCTAGCATTAACAACACAATTAAATTTATCTGGGTGTTTTTCTTCCATATGTGTTATAGCTCTTTCCATAAAAGTCCGGATGTGATAGGATAAGGGTAGATGATGATAAGGAGGTTGAATGCCAGCAGCATATAGTTATGATTTAAGAAAAAAAGCAATGGAAGCGCTAGACGAAGGAGAAAGCAGAGAAACAGTGGCAGCAAGATTTAAGATTGGACGAACTACTTTATGGGAGTGGCAGCAAAGAAGAAAAGAAACAGGAGACTTTCAATCAAAAAAACTTGGAAATGGGGGTTACAATCACAAAATTACCGACTGGGATACCTTTGCCAAATTTGCCAGAGAACACGGAGGAAAGACTCTATCGGAAATGGCTAAACTTTGGAACAACGTTAGTATCCAAACGATCTATCGAGCCCTTAAAAAAATTGGATTTACGCGCAAAAAAAGACATATGGATACAAGGAAAGAAACGAAGAAAAACGTGCTGAATTTTTGAAAATTATAGCGATAAAAGAACCTAAAAACTTAGTGTATATAGATGAGTCTGGCATTGATAACACCGAAGACTACCCCTACGGATATTGCCAGAAAGGACAGCGGTTTTATGCCTTAAAATCTGGAAAGAAAACTCAACGAATCAGTATGGTTGCAGCCTTAAGTGAAAGAAAGATAGTTGTTCCGTTAACCTTTGAAGGCCACTGTAATATGGATGTTTTTAATGGATGGTTTGAGCAATTTTTGACACCGATCTTGGAACCTGGACAGACTGTCATTCTTGACAATGCTACTTTTCATAAGTCTGATAAGATTATCGAGCTTGCTAAAGGGGTTGGTGCAGAAATTTTGTATCTGCCGCCTTATTCTCCAGATTTCAACAAAATTGAGCATCATTGGTTTGCTATAAAAAACAGAGCCAGGAAAAACATTCCTCTATTCGAATCCTTTCGTCGTGCTGTTGATTCTGCCTTCCTATGACCTGTTCGGACTATTATGAGAAATGCTATAATACGCACCTAACTGCCTCATAACTGCCACTTTCGGCAAGTGAATGCAACGGCGTATATTTCCATCTACCATAAATAGGATTAAAGTAAAATTCGTCAATTAACTCACCATACTTACTCACATATCCCCAAACAGATGCAACAATAGAATTATCTATTAATACATCATAACTGTTTATCAATTCTAGAGCTTTCCTTAAGACCTCTTCTTCTCGGCCTTTCTCTTGTAATTTTAATCTAGTCACCTTTTGCACTAGTCTGTAAATATTTACTACTCCTTTCCTTAATTTAATCATTGAATATCGATTAAGTAACTCAACAGCATTCCACAACGCTTCTTTATCATTAGCTACTTGCTGTGAAAAGATTTCTTCTATATAAATCTCATTAGGAGAAAAATAGGCCATTATCTCGAGAATGCTCAATGCTTCCGGCCCAAATTTTTTTTGCACTATAGCATCAATTGTAATTTTCCAAGTTATGAAAGTTGCCTTAGCATAACGATCACTTTTATATTCGGACTTAAAGTCAAGTAGCTTCTCTGCTATCTTTTCACACTTTTTCAGATAGCCACCAACTCTAATCCTTTTTCTACCCCTATGACTAAATACAATATTTTCTTCACTAATATATGTAACCGCTAGTTTTAAAGCCAATTGGGAATATTGTAGTTCCTGTGCCAGCTTTTTTATTTCCTTATTCTGTAAATTGTTTTCTATATTCAAAGCCCTTTTAACAAATTCTAAAGCTTCTATTTCATCAAATTCATCTAATTCTTCTATATCTCCTTCTTCTCTCGCTTTCGATTTTTTGTCACGAGGACCATAAGGTTTCTTATGGGGCCTCTGCTTGTTATTTTGCGCTGTTACAGCTGCATGTATTTCATTCAGTGTTTTACTATCCTTACGCTGTTGTTTTGCTATTTTATCAATTCCTTTATTCCCTTTCTTTACCCCTCGTTCTATCCCACATAGAGTGCTGGCCCATAGCTCCACTTTTTGGAAAAATTCTTTTCCTTCTTCTGGTGTGAGAAAACGCCCTCTTTTATCCTTCATCCAATTTGATATCATTGTGGAAAGGGCATTGAGAACGGAGTCATTATCACCAAAGTATTTGAACCTTCTGGCCAAGTCATCATTTATCTCATTTCTGATTAACTTTTCTAGCTCAACATCACTAGGCAAATTCACTACAAACACTAGCTCATTTAAAAAGCCTTTTATTTCTTCATCGCTTACTTCCCTATCTTCAGCACTCATCCTTTGCTTTAAGTATTGAGCAATATTATTACGTAAGTCTCTAAGCTTATATTTTGCACTATCGCCTATATTCAGAAACTCATCCTGTGTTTCTATTTTTTCGACTGTAATTCCCTTGCTTGCTAGACTTTCATAGTCAAAATCAACATTTATAACAATAAAAAAATCCTTTATTTTATCCTTGAATTCTTCATTACCTTGAATTTCTAAAAAGGCAGCAAAATGTTTTACTAAGTTAAGTTCACCACTTTTTGTCAATAAGTCGCCTACACAGATCTTCTTGCTGCCATCTTGTTTATGTTTAACTTGTATAAGCATACATACTGTTGTCCCATTTTGCTCATACCGGAAAACAATATCGTCAAAACCTGCAGCTGAACTCATTTCCGTGGCTAAGCGGAAAAAGTACTTTCTATTCACTGCACGTCTAAAAAACAGCATTAGCCACAATTTTTGATAGTCAATACCATGAATAAAGTTTTTCGCCCCTCCAGTAGGATAAGTTTCAGGCATCCTCAACCTCACATAATTTTAAAAATAGTACCAACAAATGGTAAAAAAGTTATATGTCATGATATACAGATATCATGACAAAGACCTTGGAATATCTACGAGATGTGCTGTTATGTAAATAAAAAAATGTGACTAATTACTTAATCTTTCACTCAAAATTGAATTCACGACATCAGGGCTGGCTTTTCCCTTGGTAAGTTTCATAACTTCGCCGACAAAGAATCCGTATAACTTTGTTTTACCGCTTTTGTATTCTTGAACTTTATCTTGGTTGTTATTGATGATTTTGTCGATAACTTCTGATATTTGACCTTTATCGGTTATTTGCTTTAGGTCCTGCTCTTCTATAATAAGGGATGCAGGCTTTCCAGTTTCAAACATAATATCAAAAACTTGTTTACCAAGTTTAGCAGAGATTGTTCCATCAACGATAAAATCTAAGAGTTCTGACAAAGCATTTGCTTTGATTGGGGAGCTCACAATATCAATATTTGCTTTATTTAAACGACCGAAAAGCTCTACAGTTAACCAGGTGACCGCGAGCTTTGAATCATGTTTTTTTATCAATTCCTCAAAGTAATCAGCAATCGCCTTATCGGAAGTAATGACGTTTGCATCGTATTCATTGATACCTAATTCCTCAATGTATCGCAGCTTTTTTTGATCTGGCAACTCGGGCAAAGATGATTGGATTAAATCAATTTTCTCCTGGCTTACCTCAACAGGTAATAAATCAGGCTCAGGGAAGTATCTATAGTCGCTTGCATCCTCTTTGCTTCTCATCACTTTTGTTTTTCCCAAAGCAACATCAAACAATAAGGTATCTTGACTTATTTCTTCTCCACTTTCTAAAATTTCAATTTGTCTTTGTATTTCATAGTCTATAGCTTGCACAATATAACGTATCGAGTTCAGATTTTTTATCTCACAACGAGTGCCAAATGTACTACTGCCTTTTAGGCGGACAGAAACATTTGCATCACAACGAAGTGATCCCTTTTCCATATCACCATCACACGAACCAATGTAACGCAAAATCTGCCTTAATCTTTTCATGCATTCTGCAGCTTCCGCAGATGAACGGAGATCTGGTTCTGAAACAATTTCCATTAAAGCAACCCCTGCACGATTTAACTCTACATAAGTTCTGCTTTCCTCATGAACGCTCTTTCCTGCATCTTGCTCTAAATGAATTCTCGCAATTCTTATTTCTTTTTCATTGTCGTTGATAAATACTCTACCGTTTTTAACTATTGGCTCAAAAAACTGAGTTATCTGGTAACCTTGTGGTAAATCAGGATAAAAATAATTTTTCCGATCAAAGTAAGAATACTTATTAATTTCTGCAGAAAGTGCAAGACCAGTGCGTATTGCTTGCTCTATGCAGTAATAATTTAGTATTGGCAGCGTACCTGGCATTGCCGCATCAACTAGAGAAACTTGAGTGTTATGCTCAGCACCAAATTCCGTTGATGAGCTAGAAAATAGCTTCGTATTAGAAGAAACTTGAGCGTGTACCTCAAGCCCAATTACCGCTTCCCAATCCTCTTTCGTCATGTATTTTATTTAAATGATAATCTTAATATTCTGCAAAATTAGCACAAAAAGTCAAAACAAAACTCATGTTAGCTAAGTGGTATGCAGATTGTTTTACCCATAGAAACGGGTTAAATGCAAAAGATTACTTGACAAGCTTCGCCAGCCCTCTTATCATAAAATTGAAGCTATTTATTTATCTTCTCTGTACAGATTAAATGACAAAAAAACTCACGTATCTGGCGTCTCATGTTTAATTTTTTGCACTATGTGCACCTTATGTCTTTATAAAACTTCTACCTACATAAGCTGAAACGCGCTTATAAAGCGTTTAAAACATAAAAAAACGCCAACTTAAAAAATGGATAGTGAATAACTAGCTACCCTAGGGTTTCTTTTGCCTTTTTTTCTGTTTAGTAAATTTCTTAACGTTTATAATTTAGATTAGTTGCGGTTTAAAAGCAACTGAATCGCGGTTATTAAGTGTTTAGAATAAAAAAACGCCATACTTGAAAGTATAATGTAAGTAATTAGCCAACCACGGGGCTTCTTTTGCCTTTTTTTTCGTTTGGTAAATTTCTTAATGTTTGTAGCTAAACGATAACCGTCATCCCGCTACTTGTTAGCGGCCGAGATACCGCGAATGAATCGCGGTATGACGTAGGATTGCTGTCATTCCAGTGCCAAGCACTGGGATCCAGCCTTTATTATTTGGTTGAAATTAAGTCTTCTGGATCCCAGTGTCAGCTACTTGGATGACACCATTCTTTTTCCTGGATTCCAGTGTCTGGGCACTGGAATGACATCCTCCCTTGTGGAGATTGCTCTCAAATCACAATGTTCGTACAGCTATGCAAACACAAAGGTGTCATTCCAGCGCGTGACGCTGGAATCCAGTTGAGCTATTTCAACAAAAATACTGCATTTTGAGATGAACGTCTATTCTCACCAGACTTATTTACAAGTATAACAATTATAGCCTTTCTTATAATAGTCCGAATGCGATAAGATATGTGTTTATGGCTATAGCAGGCCAGTAGCATATTACGGTCTGTTCGGATTATTGTAAAAAGAGCTATAAAGTCTGGATTCCAGTGTCAAGCACTGGAATGACATCATAGGGGCACTGCCCTTTTGGATGGAAACCAGTGTCAGCTACTTAGATGATACCTTTTTTCTACTTAGTTTGGGTTATGCAAGAAGTCTATTGCATTCCTGAGCAATTTGATTCATTATTCTTTTTGTAAAAAATTTTCTTAACTTTCTCTCCACTTTTTTGGTAAGGTCACTTTAAAGGAAGTCTAATAGATGCTACATAGAAATCCAGATGAGTTTCTAAAGTCTATTCCAAAAGATAAGCGCATAATGTGCCTTGACATGGGAGAAAAGCAAATAGGCATAGCATTTAGCGATAAAACACAGCTCATAGCCACAGCTCATAGCATATATCACAGAAAAAATATGAGCAAAGATTTAGGTTATCTGCATAGAATATTCAAAGAAAATGAATCTGGATCAATGGTAATAGGACTACCATTAAAAATGGACGAGCAAGAAACTAAATGGTGTAAAACTATAATCCAATTCGCAAATAAAATAATAAAAAAATATAAAGTAAATATATACTTACAAGACGAAAGCTTCTCAACATCTATCGCAACTCATACACTAAAAATTACTGGAATATCAATCACAAAATCGAAAAAAATAGATGATAAAATCTCCGCATGTATTATTTTGCAACGAACGTTAGACAAGATAAATACAATCAAATAGTTTTTCCAGATCTGGAAATCTTCAAACTGAATCCCATATAAAAGTTACTCAACAAAACAAGAACCTTTCGTATAAGCATGACAAATTGCTACAGCAAGAGCGTCAGCAGCATGGTGGCATTTTATACTCAAATTTTTAACTATTTGCTTCACCATAAATATCATCTGATCCTTATCAGCATGGCCATTTCCGGTAATGCTTTTTTTTACATAGTTTGCATCATATTCATTCATAGTTAGCTTTGTTATTTTTAACGCTAAAATTACAACCCCTCTTGCATATCCTAAAGTTAGTGAAGATTTAGGATTTTTATTAACAAAAATTTTCTCCACCGCAGCTTCATTCGGAGAGTATAGGGAAATTACTTTCTTTAATTGTTCAAAAATTATATGTAGGCGTTCACCTGTACCCAATTTACCATCAGTTGATATGGTACCGCCGCCCAAAAATTCAATATTATTTTTTTCGTTCAGGCTGATAATGGCCCACCCAGTCTTGCTTATTCCTGGATCTAGACCTATTATTTTAACCACTTAATAAACGCTTAACCAATAGACAAACAAAAATAAAAATATCCAGACTACATCTACAAAGTGCCAATACCAGGAGGCAAACTCAAAGCACAAATGGTCCTGAAGTGTAAATTGGCCTTTCCGTGCTCTAAATAAACACACTGATAAAAATATTATTCCTATTATAACGTGTGCGCAGTGAAAACCGGTAATCATATAAAAATTGGATGTATAAATAAGCTTTTCTCCTGTTTCTTGTAGAGAAAAACTCGCTTCATGATACTCTATTGCTTGCACTATTATAAAAAAAACTCCAAGCAATATAGTTATGGACAGCATTTTAATCATGCTCTTTTTATCATTTTTAAGTAAAGAGTGATTTGCCCAAGTAATTGTTGTACCAGAAAGCAATAATATTAATGTATTCATGAATGGTAGTGACCATGGATCAGGTGGCAAAATTCCCTCAGGGGGCCATTCAACTTTTTTTGCAGGAGAAAACGCCTCAAATAAAAAAACTGGATCAAGCCAGGCTTTAAAGAATGAACAAAAGAACACTATAAAAAATACGACCTCCGAGAGAATAAACAAGTACATTGCAAATTTGAGTCCATGTTTTACAATGGCAGTGTGACATTTGTCATAAATGGCCTCCCTTATTACATCTCTCCACCAATAAAACAGCACCCCTGATACTGCGGAGATTCCCAAAACTAAACAAAACATTCCGACAATTTGTTTATGAAGCGCGCCAACTAATCCAAGTGCAAGAATAAGAATTGCTGCTGATACAGCAATTGGCCAAGGGCTTGGATCCACTAAATGAAAATCATGTTCTTTACTTTTCATAGCATTTTAAAAAATACTTATTAAGGATACAAATTAGCTTAAAATTGTCAATGTTCCTTAGGAAATTGATTGAATCTTGAAAAATTATATGCACCGTTCAAAAAATCTAACACAAATTGTGCAGTTATTCTAAACAACTCAAGCATTCTGCTCTTTTCGTTTTCTCTTGCTCTGCTGCAATATCCATCAACAATATTTTCCAAAATAATGCATCCAGACTTTACTGAATCACTGTAACAAAAATTAAACCAATCCCTATATCTATTATTTTTCTTGAATCTATTTTTCATGCTATCAACGACAGTCTCGTATATAAACATGCAAGAATACAAAACCGTCATAGCCTCATAGGTATTACTATGCGAGATGGATAAAAGAAAATTAGTGAAATTAAAACACTCAAGAGATTTCTTTTCGCGACTTATACCGTACATAGTAAAGTAGTAGTCATATAACATTCTATTAACAGTCACTACTCTTTGGGCTACTTCAGCAAGCGAGATAATACTACTATAATCTTCCATTTTGGATGCAGTAATTAAGGTGGTACGAATATAATCACCTAAGAACAACGTCTTTTGTTGAGCATAGAATTTGAAGTTCTCTATATTTAGGGTGTTATTCGCTAACTCAACATTAAAAGGATGCTCAATTATATCCTTTAAAAGATTTGACCCGTAACAGCTCCTAATTATGCCACTGAACACTGTAGTTACCGATAAAAGATCAAGTTAACGTAAATAATCCGCTGCTAATATTCTTTGCTAGATATATTAGAGTAATATGCCTCATCCCAAAACATTATTTCTAATTCCAGCCCTTTCTTAAAAAACTCATACATCCTCTTTTTTTCACAGTCACTAGCTTTTTTATATAGCTTATTTGTAATATCAGTAACCTCATCAATTACAGCATTTACTGTTTCGCTACTATAAATGTTGATCCACTCTTTGTATTTGTTATTTTTAACCCCTTTAGTTGTTATCTCATATACCATATGGCGTATAACGATTTGGTATATGTTAAAGCAAGAATAAGATGCTACTAAAGCTTCATTAACAGAATTGTGATATGCGGCACTCATGAAAAAGTCAGTAAAGGCAGAACAAGCTCTTGACTTTTTGTGATCATCAGATAGATCACAATCTTCAAAATATTTTTTATACTGTTCTCGAACATAAAATGCTCCTTGTGCCAAATTGATTAAACTACTCATCATTTCAATATCATCAACTCTAGCTGCAACAATTAAAAAAGCACGAGCGCAATCTATACAATACAGAAAATCCTGCTGAAGGTAGAATTTGAATTTTTCATAATCTAATGTATTATTTATCAATTCAACATTAAAAGGGTGTTCTTTTATTTTATCAATAAGATCAGAAAACTCTTTTACAATTACGTTGTACAGTTCTCCTTCTATTTCGTTATACACTTTATAAGCCTCACAATAAAAATTGAATATAAAAATTATTACTAATGTGGTATAATTATTATGAAAAAGCGTGCTATGCTTTAACAATAAGCTAGTATATAAATATGGGGCTGTAAATCAAAAATTTTAGCAATCTAAAGAAATTTTACTATTACCTTCTATATTGAATTCTCTACAAAGATCAGCAGATAAGTCCATGTTTTCCCAAGAAAATCCACCGTCCCTTTCCGACTGTTTACCAAAATGTCCATAACAGGCTGTACGTTTATATATAGGATGATTAAGCGATAAATGCTTGATTATGCCTTTTGTTGATAAATCTATATTATTCTCGATAAACTTTTTAATTACTCTTTCCTCTACCTTATTCGCACCAAATGTATCAATATAGAATGAAGTAGGTTTTGATACACCAATTGCATAAGAAAGCTGCACAAGACAACGTTCAGCCAAACCTGCAAAGACAATATTTTTAGCAAGATATCTTGCCATATAAGCCGCAGATCTATCAACTTTGGTTGCATCTTTTCCGGAAAACGCTCCTCCACCGTGTGGAATATAACCTCCATAAGTATCAACCATAATTTTTCGTCCGGTTAATCCACAATCACTAACCGGTCCACCAATAACAAATCTACCAGTTGGATTGACTAAGAGATTTTCCTCAGGACACATCCATCCTTCAGGTAAAGATGAAACTATGTAAGGGTAAATTATTTCTTTTACTTTTGATTGATCCAAATCCTCAGGGTGCTGTATTGAGACAATAATACTTTCAGCACGTACCGGGAGGTTATTCTCATATGCCAAAGTGATTTGTGACTTTGCATCTGGACCAAGTTTTGCTTCTTTAACTGCGCTCATGATATTTTTCAGAATCGAGTGTGCATAAAAAATGGGTGCCGGCATAAGGTTTTCTGTCTCTGTTGTTGCATAGCCATACATTATGCCCTGATCTCCAGCACCTTGATCCAACCCTATTGCAATGTCATTTGATTGCTCATGCAGCAATATATTTACTTTCACTTTTCTCCAGTGGAACCCATCGTGCTTGTAACCAATATCTTTTATTGTATTCCGTACAATACTTTCAATCCTGCTATTTTTGATGTTAGGCCCAAACACTTCCCCAGCTATAATAACGTTATCTTTGGTGACTAAAGTCTCTATTGCAGCTCGCGCAAAAGGATCAGTAAAAAGGTACTCATCAAGTATTGCATCTGAAATTTGATCTGCTACTTTATCTGGATGACCAGCCGCCACTGATTCACTGGTTACTAAATTTTTATATAAACTCATGTTTTTGCTTATACAATATCAAAACCGCTATAGAAAACACAGTTAGTAACTACTAAATGGTGGGTCTGGGAAGAGTTGAACCTCCGACCTCACGCTTATCAGGCGTGCGCTCTAACCACCTGAGCTACAGACCCATGATTTATTCAAGCTGAAGCTTTCATATTATCTGTAGGCACGATATCAATAAAAGTCTTTTTATTTGCTGACCTTCTAAAGCTGACCCAGCCTTCTATTTTAGCAAAAATCGTATGATCTTTACCTATACCAACATTCTTTCCAGGATGGAATTTTGTGCCTCTTTGGCGCACAATTATGTTACCAGGAATAACCTTCCCATTCTTCTTTATTCCTAACCTACGACCCGCTGAATCTCTACCATTACAGGAACTACCACCTGATTTTTTAGTTGCCATATCTTACCTCTTACTTTTGAAGACTAATTTCATTTATACGAAGAACAGTTATATACTGCCTATGACCAGTTTTCCTACGGTAATTTTTTCTTCTTTTCTTCTTAAAGATTATAATTTTTTCCCCCCTGCACTGCTCCAACACTTCAGCTTTAACAGTAGCATTAGATGAATAAGATAAGCCATTATTTGAAATACAAATCACCTTATTGATTTCCACCTCTTTTTTTTCTTCAGCTTCTAACTTCTCTACCTTTATTATACTACCTTCTTTTACTAAATATTGCTTTCCACCAGTCTCAATTACTGCAAACATGATAAATATAAATTATTGTTATTAACTTTAATCGTAAACGATGTCATATACGCTGTCAATATAAATAAAAAGCATGACTTAACGTTCTTTTTGAGCTACTAAAATACTTCTATCTGTTTTCATCTTTTATCTACCTTTTCTCAGACAGTAGACTTCTTGCATAACCTAAGCAGAAAAAAGGCAAATAGTTATTATAGCTCTAAATTTACCGACACCGTCATGCAAGTAGCCCCTTCTCCTGTCATCCGAGTAGCTTGACACTGGGATCTAGAAAAAAGGATGATGTCATTCCAGTCTGGAATCCAGGAAAAAGAATGGTGTCATGAAAGTAGCCTCCTTCTCCTGTCATCCCAGCGCCCAGAGGTGTCATCCAAGTAGCTGACACTGGGATCCAGGAAAGTTTGCTTGTAAACTAGCATAGAAAGTGGTTACAACATTTTCGATGAGATTATATGGAAAACTGGATCCCAGTGTCAGCTACTTGGATGACAAAAAAAGGAGCACTAGGATGACACCCTACTTAACCGTCATACCGCGATTCATTCGCGGTATCTCTTAACATAGATCCCTTACTTAACCGTCATACCTTAA
>NZ_QESS01000030.1:0-6336 GCF_009012935.1 Wolbachia endosymbiont of Nasonia oneida
TTAAATGATGATGATAGTATACCATCACTCTCTGGGACCATACATCTTAGAAGTATTGTTAGTCATAGAAAAATATCTTGCTTTAATAAACTTTTCAACTATTATATTAGAAGTTTAATATGATAAGGGTGGTATGGTGTTTCAAAGTGGTAATACAAGAGTAAAGAGGGAGCCTATTTCTATCTTTAAACAGATAGCTCAGGAAGAAGATAAGCAAAAAAAACGAAATTTTGAAGATTTGTTAAATCAACTAAGAACGTTTTACCCTAATGACCTTAAAATAGGGGTGGCACTTAAAACAGGAGATTGCTTTTTTGACTCTTTGGCTCAAGGATTGAATGAGCTAAATATAAAATCAGGTCATCGTTTTACCGCAAAATCATTAAGGAAAGGTTGTGCAGATTATGCTAAAGCAAATAAAGGGTCAGACTCGTGGGTTTATAAAGAGGTAATAAGAGGTGCTGAAGGGTATTTCGTACCTCAAAAAGATCCGGATGGAGAAGTGATAAGCGGAAATGGATGTAATAAACAAGACAATACTAAGTCCTTTTTTAAATACTTGGAAGCCATTGAGAATATGGCTACAGAATCTGGTTCTCCACCAATATGGGGTAGACTGGATATTGAAGGAAGAATGATATGTGCGAAGTACAAAGTGAAAATTGAAGTGATAGAACTGCTGGAAGAACCTTTAAAAGGGTCCACAGAAAATCAACACGTTATTCAAAGTGAACAAGGTGAAGGGGATAGTGTTGTTCGCATAGTAAATTACAAGATGCATTTTGTACCACTTCTTAATAAACTAGAAAAAGACATTAAAGAAGCTATAGAAGTTTCCAGGGAAGAGGTTTATGGTATAGAAGACATAGAAAATCATAATCTCGTCACTGCAGCTGGTGTTTACGATAAATTAAGGCAAGTGGAATTCAATGATGATGATTCAGGTAATCCACATACATGGGCAGGTATAGATCAAATAAATTCATATGTAAATTGGGCTATTGATAATGATGGAGATGAATTAGCTTGTTATATTGGCCCAAATAATTTTGGTTTTAATGATGAAGAGAGCATAAAAAGTATAGCCAAGCATATCTGTAGGAGGATTGGTAAAGATAGTGATATTGTAAATGATTATAAATCTGATAGGCCTGCTATTGTTATCTCTAACACTGTTACAGTAATTGCCGAAAGTTCTACAGATGCAAGTAAACAGGGTGGTTCTCATTGGATCGGTTGGGTGCTGTTACCTAAAAAATATGTTACCTTATCAGGTAAAGAAATAAACAATGACAAATATCAAGTTCTCTTTTTTGACTCATTAAGTCATAGCTCTTTTCCTGAAGGATTAAAAAAGTTTTTAACGGAAGGTGGTGAAATTACAGAAAAAACTGATACTGGTAAAAAACAGATAAAGTTAATGCCTTTTTGCAAAGAAGATGAAATTGATTTTAAGAGTCTTAAAGATTTAACTGGTCAGCAGATGAATGGAAGCGATTGTGGTTGGTGGGCAGTTTATTATGTGTTGATGACTGTGTATACCGGAGGGGTAGAATTTCTTGAGCCATTAAAAGGAAAAAAGTTATCTGCAAAACCTCTACGTGGTATGATGGGTTTACAGGAATCTGCTGAGCAGCTGCCAGATCAACCTAAATTTCCAGATCAGCCCAGAAATAAGCCTCTTAATGATCTTAAAAAAGATATTGAAGGTTACCTTGGCGAGTCTTTCCATTTTGCTAATATCTTTGCAGACAGTAAAGGAATTTATTTGGGTTATTCTAATAATCAAAATGGCACTAAAGAAGAACGTTTAAAGTTTGCTGTTCTCACTAATGAAAAAGATTCACAGGATCAACAGATTGTAAGATGCTACACTATTTCTCGTACGGAAAACATTTCTGGCTCAAGATTCAGTGAAGGGGAGAGGGTATTGATGAAAAACGCACTACCCAGCGGCCAATCATTCGCATTTAAAGAGCATAAAATGTTCATAAGAAAAGATGGAGGATTAGTCTGTAAACCGTTTTCTAAAAAACAAGAATTTCCTAAAAATGTGAAAGGTCCATGTAATAGATTTGAGGCATTAAATGTTCCTTTTTCTCCTCCACATACTTCTACACCAATTACCCGAAGAAATATACCTAGAGGACATGATAAGGCTTACGCGTATAAGTTTTTAGAAAATCTTCTTAGAATAGAGATGAGTCCTGATGTGCTAGTAGATATTATAGTTGATAGTAAAGATGATACTAAAATCGCTGTAGTAGGACGTCCAAAGGTATTGGGAAGTTCTAGAAAACAAATGCGTCACGTTATATCATATTCTTCGATAAAGAGTGCTATTGAAAGTGCGGTGAAAGTAGAAGAAAAAGTTGACTACATATTACATGTGAAAAACATGGTAGAACAAGTTATGACTCCACTAATAATAAGCAGAGAAGGTTTGTGTTTGACAGAAGGACAGTATAATAATCTCAAAGAGAAAGAGGTTATTCCTTCTGGTAAATATGATGAATTTAAACTCACGACTGAAACTAAAAAAGGAAAACGTAAAAAATATCACTTAATATACGATAAAGAGATTGTGGAAACCGTTAATAACGGAAAATTTTTTACAGAAGAAGAAATAAAAAAAGCTCGCATTGATTTTAATACAAGACTTAGAAAATACATAAGCCATGGAATTGATTATCTAACTGATGGATTAGCTGCAGAAGATATAAACACTGTTACAATAATGTGTGAGGGAGTTGCCAGAATAATATTAACTATGTTTAACCAAGACATACATGCTGCTTTTCCTGATGAAGGTAATACTCTATCAGAAGAAATTCGTTTATATGAGAGCCAAAACGATGCAAAAGAACCTAAAGCAAAGGTGTTTAGTATATTGCTACATGACGAAATCTCTCAAGAGATAGTCGGAGATTATAATCTTCGTATTAGAATTGTGAATAATGAAGGATATATAGTAAAGAGAACAGCATATGCATTGAGTGTTTTAGACTCTTTGCTGGAAACAACTAATATTAATTCAAAAGAAAGTAAGAAATATTTGGATGATTATAATGAAAAGTGTAATTCTACTATTAGAACACATAGTCAGGATTTAGGTAATTATAATGGGAAGATTAATAAAAATAATCTAAATGATGTTCTTTATAATCATGTAGCAAAACATTTGTATGAAGTATTTGATTTTAAACCGTTGGAAAAAAGAGTATTAGCACCAAGAAGAGAGGCAGAAGATGCTATCAAAGTATACCCTTCTGCTCGTGGTAAGAGAGGAGTAGAGTATTCAGTACAAGAAGGAGATAAATACAGAAAGTTAAAAGTACGTGAAGCAAAAGACTATAATGATAAAGCAATATTTCGTTCAGGAATGGCTGATAAATTAATAGGAGAAATACTATCTAGTAAAATTGTTTCCCATGTTATTATTCATCTAGTGCCATACGGGCAATTGAGGGAAGGTTTTATAGAGAATGCGGTGGAAGAAGGATTAGGGAATGGAATGCAAGAGATACTAAATTCTTTTATAAATTTAGTACGGCTGGACTATATTGATGCACCATTTCACGAAGAGATTGGAGAAGTACTAAATAATGATTGGGTAAAGGAAATACTTGAAAGATATCAAGAGCAAAATCAGTCTTTTTCTGAAGCAAGCAGTATCATTGTAGATGAAAGTGATACTAAAAAACCGCCAAAAGAAGGTGGTATCAATGAAAGTCATATTGAAAAACTACCAAAAGAAGGCGTTGTCAGTGATATTGAGCAACGCTTAAAAGGAAAAGGTGTTAAGGAACATATATACAAAGGAGGTTATATGAAAAAACGTAAAAGTAATATACAAATGGCATTTGAAGGAGCACACTCAAATTCCTTATCTCGTGCAATGAGTAATAATGAGCCTTACTCGATTACAGAATGGGTGGAAGACAACTTAATGAAAGGTGACGACCAAATAAGAGGTGGTAAAACATCAAGAACTGCTTTTTATGAGGCAGAAAAGTCATTAATTAGATTGTATATTCTTAAAGGTGAGTTTGATAATATTGTCACTCTTCTTGATGCAATTCATAATGAAAAGTTCAAAAATGGGGATAGATATAAAGAATTAAAAATAAAAGAATGTGAAGTACTGACAGGCGCAATAAAAATGGCGGAAGGGCCTTTAAAAAGAGATGATGCTATGCACAAGAATCTGCATGATTTGTTAGAAGGTAAACAAGAGAAATTAAAAGAAATGGAAGATATAGATCTTGAAAAAGATGGAGTATCTACTAAAATAACAGAAGCACTTAACATAGTTCAGGTTAATTCTGCGGGTAGTTCTAAGGGTAAGTAGTAAATTTCAATGTTTTTTTAAGGTTTTATAAGTGTGTGGTAGGGAATACTATATTAATTTTGTTTTTCTACCATGTCACTGGTAGTAGGTTTATAAATTCTGTATGGTTTTGCGGCGTTTTTATGTTGAATGGTCATGCAGTACCAGACTGATACTACTCCAATAAATAACGATCTCTTAACTATAAAAAACCTCAAATTCTTCGTTCCATATGTGTGATTATGTTTCATTAAAAATGCCTTCCTTGATTTTTTGGATGTCAGATAATTTAAACGTAAGATACGCTGTATATGTCAAATATTTATTGTAGAATATGTGGCCTTAGCCAGAAAAAGTTGTGGAGGAGTTTGGAATATTTCTATACAAGTGTTAATAAAAAGAATTGCATTCTATATATTTGCAAGTGGAATAATGTTGGTTTATTAATATATTCTACTAAAAATTTAAACAATGCAACCATTTCCAGCACCCAAAATCAACAAGCGTGAGAAATGTTCGTTTTGGGATGAGTTGGTCTACCATGTGTACCATACGAACTTTTCTATATAACAATTTTACTATACCGCAAAACTAGCTATACCAGCCTACTTCAACCACATTTACATACGAACTGATTTGCCCAACTTTATTGCAATAATTTAAATCTTTTATTTTCACAACCTTATTTTTACGCGGCTTGCTCTCACGAATGTACGATCTTTTTTGCGATTTTGGATAAGAGTAAATAAACAAATCCATTACAACACTAGCTGGTTTGATTTTTTCCCTTAAAAACGTTTTAAGCATTCTGCGTTTTACCACAGGCTACCTCTCAACATAATCTCCAAACCATCGAACCTGCTGCACTACCTTGTAGTTAAAAAGAACACTTCCCCATCATTCAATTACAACTAAAATTAAACTTAAACATCCCTACTGTCGACGATGACCACCTGCCACTTTAGACACTTTAGATGTACCTGGCTGAGGATCACTCACTTGCTCTAATTGCAATGACGGCACAGATGCACGACTTACATCTGTCGAACTGTGTTCAACACCAGCAACAATAAACTTTTCACTTACTAATATTAAATCATCTTTTTGGCTGGCTTTACTGTTAAAAACAACTCCAATAAATGCTACCCTATCACCTTCTGTTATTGATTTGATGTTTTCAGATCTTGCATACTTTCCCATCTGACTCTCTGTTTCCTTCAGCTTTTCAGTTGCACCAGTTGCTGTTTCAGAATATTTTAACTCAAATCCCACAGATACAGATTCTTTTAGCTCTTCTATATTCCTCTCTCTACCAGGATTCTCGTTATCTACGACTTGTATCATAATATCAACTCTACCTCCTCCTCCAACCTGAAACTCCGTAAGTACAGCAATTACTCTATCTTTATCCAGATCACTCAATCCAGTAAATAGCCCATCTAAAAAAGCCTTAAACCTGTTTTCACTACTAATCATTGATACAAGGTTTTTTTTGGGGTTCCCATTTTTATCACACATTAATTCTTTAATCATATCAAATAAACCATTATAAGCACCTAACTCAAAACTACCCTTACCTCCTGAAAGCTCTTTCATTTCAAAATTTTTCCTTAACTCTTTCTGTTGATAATTTATTGCATTTTTAAACCTTGTAATCAATCCAGGTAACCGATCAATTGATTCCACCATTCCTTTAAACTTATTTTTAAGTGTAGTAGATCTTGTTCTTCCCTGAGAAGGAAAAGTACCCTCAAAGTATTTTTTTGGATCTTTATTCTCAATTTTTACTAGATCTTGATTTTGATAAAAGGAACCAGGAGATGATGCTGATTGAATAGGTCCTAGTTCTTCATAGCCCATTATATACACCTGAGTTACTTGTTTAATATTTTCATGCTTTAGGCCAATCTTATCTAATATTTCTTCGGTAAATGAATAGTTGTTATACTTAGACTCTGCACCACTGCCATTAAGTTAAGGAAGGAATGGTAAAAAACGAACCAGAA
>NZ_QESS01000031.1:0-5128 GCF_009012935.1 Wolbachia endosymbiont of Nasonia oneida
AAATTACTATTTTTACTACTTTATCCTAGTTTCGAAAGAAGTCTAATAGCTTCAGTTTCATGATAAGGGGGCTGGCGGAGTTTGTCAAGTAAGTTTTTTGTTTCTGCGAGCTACTACCCTTTCTTGGTGGACTAAAATCACAACAGCTGCAGAACCTAAATTGCTTCATACTACACCTTTCCCCTTTCCCCTGAAACTAAAATCTATATACTTAACTTTAGAAACTTTAAAATAAGATGCGATCTAATATTAGGCAGTTATTTTACTATATAAAGCCTAATCTATCTTATTTCATCATAGCTTTTATTGCAGTTTTATTTTCAGCCTTAACGATCCTCCTCTTTGGCAGAGGCTTAAGCAATATAATTGATTCTGGCACAGAGCACGATTTTACTACCAAACTATTAGTTGCAATACTTATAGTTTTAGCCATTTCTCTCACTGCATTTACTCGGTTATATTTCATTGGCATTGGCAGCGAGAAAGTTATCGCAAGAATCAGATATGACTTATATAGCAGTATCACTAACTTGCAACCAAGTTTCTTTGAGAACACAGGCGTACAAGATGTTATCTCAGCGTTAATTACTGATACCTCTGTGCTGCAATCAATAATAAACAGCAGCTTACTAACCATATTACGAAATTTTGTGATTCTGATTGGCAGTGTTGCTATGTTATTATATACAAATATACAACTAACTGCGTATGCAGCCGCAATAATACCTATACTACTCATTATCATGACCTCACTTGGAAAAAAAGTGCGTAGCTATGCACGCTTTGCCCAGGATAAATTAAGTGAGCTTGCATCACTTAGTGAGGAAAATTTTCGGTCTATCGTAACCATCAAATCGTTTGTACTCGAGGAAAACGAAAAAATCCGTTTTAAGGAACATTTAAACTCAGTATCAAAATCATACGTAAAATTAGTACTCTTGCGTGCTATTCTAGTAACTCTAGTTATCACGTGTGTGATAGGTTCACTAGTTGTTTTGCTCTTTTTTGGTATTAAAGAAGTCTTAAGCAATAATATAACTATTGGAAAACTCTCCTCATTTGTGTTTTATTCAGCGCTCGCAGCAGGAGCTATAAATAATTTGAGCGATAATATCAGTGATTTACAACGAGGTCTTGGAATAGTAGAGCGTTTATTTGAATTTAAAAATATGAAAAGCTCTATAGCAGATCCCGATGATCCTATAAAAATTTGTAGTGTTCAAAAGGGAATTTCGTTTAATGGTGTAACATTTTTTTATGCTGATAAGCCAGCATTAGATAACGTATCATTTTCTATAGAGGCAGGTCAAGCAGTATCAATTGTTGGACCATCTGGCAGTGGTAAAAGCACCATTTTAAAGCTTCTGCTCCGTTTTCATGATCCAAACAAAGGTAGCATTACTATCGATGGGCACAATATTAAGTCAATTGCGCTAAATGACCTCAGATCGTTGTTTGGCTTAGCGCCACAAGATCACATGATATTTTCTTGCTCAATAATGGAAAATATACTATATGGCAAACCAGGTGCCGAATATGAGGAAGTGAAGCAAGCAGCCATCAGCGCTTATGCAATGGAATTTATTGATAAGCTGCCTGATAAATTTGATACATTTGTAGGAAAAAGAGGATTAAAACTTTCTGAAGGACAAAAACAACGTATTGTAATAGCAAGGGCCATACTCAACAATCCTCAGGTTTTAATACTGGATGAAGCAACCTCTGCCCTTGATTACAAAAGTGAGAACCTCGTGCAAAAAGCATTGAGCAAGTTAATGCAAAACAGAACAACAATCGTAATTACACACAGGCTATCAACCGCACTCAAGACTGACAAGATTATAGTAATTAATCATGGAAAAGTAGAAGAAGTAGGAACTCATGACTCTCTAATAAGTAAAGACGGGCTGTATGCAAAACTGGCGAAGATACAGTGGAATTGAAAGAAAATTTAAATCATACCGTTAGTTGATATGCTAGATTTATAATTAAAATTATTAAATTTTTAATTTTATTATTTTATAATGGTTCCATAGTTATCCGGAAATTTCGTGATCTGTAGTTTCTTTCATTCACGTTATATTCATAGCTTGTTCTATCTTAATGTAATTCCAATTTTGACTGTATAGGAGGTCTCTATGTTAAAACATAACTATAGTGATAAAATCAATAATCGCTATTCATATACTAACAAATTTTCTTATAGTGATGAGGGTGTAGACGAGACGATCAAGGATAAAATCACAACTGAAGATCAGGTAGTAACTGATGATGTTGAAGAGCCTGATGCTGGTAATGATGGTTACAGCGAAGGTATGGCTTTCTCTTACCATGGTTACGGCAACGACTTAATATAAACTCTGATCCAGGAAGATAAAATAGTTAAGATAAACCTTCAACTAGCCCCACTTATTCGCTATATTGTTGGAGGTTTTCATAGTTTTTCTAGTTGATGAACATTTTCAAAAGGGCTTCTTCCTTAATTTTGAGTAAATTAAACGAGTTGAAGCAAAGGGGTATTATAAATACAGATACAACAAACTTTATCGTAGAACCCCCAAGTAACAGAGCACATGGAGACATTTACACAAACGTTGCTATGGTGCTCGCAAAGCATGAAAAGAAGAATCCCATTGAAATTGCAGAGGTTTTAGCCAAAGAATTTGAACTTTTTGATGAAGTTGCAAAAGTGGAAATAGCGGGCCCTGGTTTCATCAACATACACTTAAAAATAAAAGTATGGCATGGGATTTTAAAACAAATAAATGAGCTAAAAACAGAGTTTGGCACCCTAGATATAGGGAACAATCAGGCCATCAATGTTGAATTTGTATCTGCAAATCCAACTGGTCCACTGCATATTGGTCATGCAAGAGGGGCAGTATTTGGTGACGTTCTGGCAAATTTATTGAAAAAAGTTGGTTATAAAGTTACTAAGGAATACTATATTAACGATGCTGGAGCGCAGATAGATACACTAATAAAGTCAGTATATCTGCGGTACAAAGAAGCTCTGGGAGAAAAAATCAGTATAGAAAAAGGTTTATACCCAGGTGAATATTTAAAACCAATAGGGGAGGGGCTAGCTAAAAAATATGGCAAGGAATTTCTAAAAAAGCAAGATAATCAAATAATTAGGGAATATACTTTAAGTTTTATCTTAGAACTCATAAAGGAAGACATGAACTTGCTTGGAGTAAATCATGATGTTTTTACTTCAGAGTATGAGCTACAAAAAAGTGGCAAAATTGAAGAGAGTATAAAGATATTGTCTGACAAGGGTCTAGTGTATGAAGGGTACCTGGAGAAACCAAAAGGCAAAGAAAGCGAAAATTGGACTTCCAGAAAAGAGATGCTATTTCGCTCTACAAAATTTGGTGATGACGTTGACCGTGCATTGAAGAAAGAGGACGGCAGTTGGACTTATTTTGCCTCGGATATCGCTTACCATTTTGATAAGATATCGCGTGGTTTTAACAATATGATCGTAGAGCTTGGTAGTGACCACGGCGGTTATGTCAAAAGACTCAAAGCAGTCGTCTCTGCGCTCAGTGATGATCAAGCAAAAATAGAGGTAAAACTGCATAATATTGTGAATTTTTTCGAGAACGGCAAACCTGTTAAGATGTCCAAAAGATCAGGAAATTTCCTCACAGCAAGAGATGTAGTGGAAGAAGTTGGCAGGGACATAACTCGTTTTATAATGTTAACACGCAAGAATGATATGGTCTTGGACTTTGATTTTGCTAAAGTTAAAGAACAGTCAAAAGACAACCCTATTTTTTACGTGCAATATGCGCATGCTCGTGCTCATTCGTTAATGCGTAATGCTCCAAAAGAGCTCCCAACAGCAGATCCTTCACTTTTAAGGACAGGTGGAGAGCTCTTCCTCATAAAAACCTTAGCAAAGTGGCCAGATGTGGTAGAAATTGCAGCAAGGCTTTGTGAGCCACACAGAATTACTTTCTACTTACTTGAAGTTGCAGAAGCGTTTCACGTTTTATGGGGGTATGGCAAGAGTGATTTAAACATGCGTTTCATACTGGAAGACAACTTAAACCTCACCGCTGCAAGAATGTTTCTCGTGCAAGCCTTAGCGCACGTCATCGCTTCTGGACTTTCTATCTTCAATATAGAGTCTTTGGAAGAGATGAGTTGATTTTTTTATGCAAGATTGTTTTTTCAACGAATAGAGAAGTTGACAAAATTAAGTAAAAATGTTATAGTTTATAGTAGTATTTTCTGGTTAATATATGGCTCACAGTCAAAAAAAGCTCAATGTTAATGTAAGTTTTGACAGTAAATTGGCTCAGTATCTTACAGAAATGGCAGAGACTCAAAATAAAACTATTCCTGAAGTTTTAGTAGATTTAGTGGAAGAAGAGTTCGAAGAAGATGTAGAGCTATCCAAAATAGCTGACGATCGCCTCTCTGAAGGTGAAGAAGAAGTAGAGGATGATGAAAACATCTGGAAATAAAACTTACACTATAAAATTCTTAAAAAATGTTATTGAAAAAGAAATTCCAGCTCTTCCGGCAAAGATTAAATTAATGGTTCAGGAGGCCATAAAGAAACGCCTTACAGTTGATCCTTTTAATCTAGGAAAGCCTTTATGTCATAGCTTTAGAGGGCAATATAGGATAAGGGTTAGCAACTACTGTATAATTTACAGCATAAATCATTCAGAGCGCAGAGTACTTATTACTGCAGTGGGGCATAGAAAAAACATTTACAAACACAGGAGATTACACAATTAAAAATATAAGAAAGATCTCACCGCTGCAACTTGTCCAAGCCTTAGCACACGTCATTGCTTCTGGACTTTCTATCTTTAATATAGAGCCGTTAGAAGAAATGAGTTGATTTTTTTTGTTACAATATGTAATGATCAAAATATTATTCAAAGTAGGGTAAAGTTATGACAATCAGTTTTAAGGAGTATTCAACTGTATTCACTGAAGTTGCGGAACAGACAGATTTAAATGGAAATAACATAATTGAAAGAATAAAAGGGCATTAGCATAGATCCCGCTAACAAGCAGCGGGATGACGGTTGTCAGGGTGTCAGGCTAGTACCTTCTCCACTGCCATTAAGTTAAGGAAAGAATGGTTAAAAACTGAACTAAA
>NZ_QESS01000032.1:0-5115 GCF_009012935.1 Wolbachia endosymbiont of Nasonia oneida
ATTTTATAATACATTCTAACACTTTTTCCTTAACTTAATGGCAGTGAAGCCTTTCCTCCCCCGCTTTGTCGTATTCTCTCTATTTCTTCTCTAAATTCATTTTTATCTTTACTTTTATTATTATTATTCATAAGATATACCTCCTATTAGCTACTAATTTTTTTTAATTATTTACTACTGTTTTCTTGGTAGTATTGGCATAAAGCCATAGGTTTCGGGCGAAGTCAAATCAATTTTTCATTTTTTTTGTTTATTTTTTATGTAAAATGCAAAAGATATTTCTTAAGTTGTATTTTTAAAAAAGTAGCTCAGTTGCCCCAGTTGTTCGTAAAACAATATCGATAGAAATTCCTAATCTACGTAGATTCTTTGCAATTTCGGCTTTTTCCGCTTTCTTGACCTTTCCTGCAATAATCTCCATACCTTCAGATAAAGATTTGATCAGTACATAAAATCCGTTGCGTAACTCTTGATCCTCAATTTCCCTGTATTTCTCTATTAAACCACTGCTTGCTTCACTATGTCGCCTTGTAAGTAGATCTTTAATGCTGACTGATAACGCCTTTGCTATTTCATATAACTTTTCAAGTGGAACAGCAATGTTCATAGTCGCTTATTTTTTGACGCGTTGTACTAATTTTTTTTGCCAAGTCTTCCTGAGTGTACTTTCGCATTATCCTTAGCTTTTTTATCCTTTGTCCCATCCTATAGTCTACAGAAGTAGTTTTTTCCTCTGCATTACTATATTCTTCAGTTGATAAGCCCGTTGCTTGGAAAATTATTTCAACAGAAACTCCTGCTTTAACTAGATTCTTTGCCACCTCTATTCTTGCCACTTTTCTACTATTTTCCTTGCTAGCCTGTGCAGATGTAATTAATGAATAAACTACATTACGTAATTCTTGATTCTCAATTTTCTCATACTTTTCTACTAGATCTAATATCTCTTTCTCCTCACTCTCGAGATAACTGTTTTCATTTGATATTGTGTGTTCAGGAATAAGATCTATAATGCTAACTGATAGTGCTTCTGCGATGCTATATAACCTTCTGATTGAAATTTTACGCTTTCCTTTTTCATACTGTAGTATGACCTGATATTTTGTACCGATTTTACTTGCTAAATCCTTTTGAGTATATCTCTTCGCTAGCCTACAACTTCTTACTTTCTGTCCTACTTTGTAGTCTAAAAAATTAGGGTTATTAGCAGCCACTCTTTATCTACAAAACAAATATTTACATTCTATACTGACTCCTTAATAACTAGAAGAACTATCTCAATAAAGATCACTTCAACAAGTTTAATCTATCTTCTTTCAAACAATTTTTCAATATCACTCAGTTTCATTTCTATATAAGTTGGCCTTCCGTGTTCAGAATGTGGCTTTTCTTCCATTTGCCTTAGCAACTCATTCACTTCTTCTAACCTCATTTTCTATCCGCTCTATGATAAGCGATAGTTGCCAACACTTTATCTTCTACTGGCAATGTATCTTCTTTTTGTCCATGCTAAAAGGATATAGATTTAACATAAATTTGCTCTGAAAATATTGACATTAAGTTTCAAGATCTTTATCATGTAAAGGTGTGGGCTCACGATAATCGTAATTGAGCTTTTGGCTTGTGTTTTATTAGGAGATTAGTCTCTCACACCTAAAATAGGTATTTTTGAAGTTTTTTATAGCTACTAAACTCATGAATTCATTTGCCGGGGTTTAAAGGGCGTTTATAGAGGTGGTTGTAAAAGTGGCATAATAACCTCCACCCAAAGCCTAAAATGCAATTCTAAGACTATCTATGACAGTCATTTTTTTCTTTAACATACCCAAATATAAGTATCTTTCATATGGCACACATATTGGAAAAATTTAAATTTAATAATAAACCCACATATATTACGGATAGGGGAGCTGCATATTGTGAAGACTCTCTTAACCCTTACTATTAACCACAAATAAAGACATGGTATTGTATTTACTCAAATAATTTAATTTTATTAACTTGAAAGCTTGTTAGATTAAAATTATTAAATTAAGAGTTATAATTTTAGCAACTAAAAGCTGTAAATTGCACCATATAAACAGTTATTTCAAGCAAAAGTTATACCATTAAGAGCTATGCAACAAACGTTCATATTTGTGGGTAATAGTAAGCTCTTAACCTATTGCCGCAATTACCAGATACAAGCTTAGATCTCGTAATCACCAGTCCACCGTTTGCTTTACAAAGAAAAAAAGAATACGGAAATGAATCCCAAGCGGAATATGTTGCATGGCTTAGTCGATTTGCAAAATTAGTACATAGCAAGCTCAAAGATACAGGCAGTTTTGTACTTGATCTAGGTGGGGCTTATGAAAAAGGTGTGCCATCCAGAAGTTTATATAATTTTAGAGTGCTCGCTCAAAAACTTGATGATGCTACTGAAAAAGGTAGAGAAGAAGGCATCAAAATCGGCGAAAAAAAGGTGAACAGATGTTATCGCTGAAGATACTGGCCTCTCTGTTGATTATATTGAGAAAATTCAAGAAAAGAAGTTTTAGCCATAACGTCTTTTATTAAACCCTCTATTCTAGTAATTTTAATATTGCAATCCATTCTAATGTCTGTACAATGCCTTTTTTATATAAATACTTAATAGGAGGGGTTAATGCCAACACAGAAAGAGCTTCGGGCTACGATGTCCAAAAAATTACAGGAAGCTATTAAACATCCAGATCCAACAGTTGCTGCCGGGAGGAAGTCAGCTATCAAGAGATGGGTGGGAGTCCTTCAAGATAACTTTATGGAGCACATAAAATACTTTAAGGGTGATAAGTTGAAGTTTTTGCACAATGTATTCCAAGATGAAGGTTGCTGGTCAGGTGTAAGGTTGGATAATGCTGCTTTAGGTCAAAGGTTTACTGAAGAAAAAATAGGTGGAATAGATAATCCACTTCGCAAATATGAGATGGCTTGTAGTTACTGTGTGGTAGATAAAATTCATCCACTCTTTCAAAAAAGATTTGAATCTTATAGGAACAATTTTCCTCCTGGTGCATTTGATGGTAAAACTGAAACTGAAATTGGCAAATACGTACGAAACTCGTTACTAGATAGCATAAAGAGGAAAGGTCCTGTGTTTGATTTCTGGATCGATAGAGAATCTGGGGGATTAAAGCAACCAAGTAACGCGTCAGAAGGTTTTGACAGTGCTGTAAAACTTAAGTGGAGTGAAGGAGTAGAGTATTTTTATAATCATTTAAAAGAAGAAGATAAGGAAAAGAAACTTACAGAAGCTATTATTGCTCTGTCTCGCGTTCAATCTGTTGAGAAAGATGCTCCTATTTTAGATTTTTGTGTAAGGAATATAGGTGATAAAGATACTCTTTTACAGAAATTGCTGCAGAAAGATAAGGGAGTATATTCCCTTCTTGCTAAATTAATAGAGTCATGTTTTTTTGATACGGTTCATGATTTGGTACAGTGCTGGTGTTATAAAGGCGTTTCAGCAGGAGGAGACTGTTCGGACAAGATATTCTCACAGCAAGACTATGAACTTTTTCTTTATTCACTTTCAAATGTGATGTTGAAAAATCCTGAGTTAAGTGTTCAAGCTAGATCCCTTATTATGGAGATTTGGAAATGTGAACGCTTTGCTGAATACAGAGAGACCTCTGTTAATACTTCTAATTATACAGTTCCTATAAAGAGTGTACTTGGGGGATTAATCATTAATTGGAAACGAGAAGATGTTTGTAAGCCCGATAGGGAAATAGAGAAAGAAGAAATATTAGATATGATTTCATTTGCCAAAGGTTGCTTTCCTGAAAAGTTTGACCTTTTTAAAGAAGTCATGATAGAAAATCTTAGAATATGTGGTAGGGAAGGAAAGAGGAAAGGTGTAGATTACGGCAAGTTTGCAGAAGAGTTATTTCTTCAGTTAGAGAAAGTAACTTTACCTTCTGTAGGTGATGGTCCTTGGAATAATTTGCGGTCTCAATCTAAGGTATCTTTGCCACTTGATGGTTCTGGTGATGGCCCACAGTCTGAGTTTGAAGCTCCTAGTGTGAGTGGTATTTCTGGTTCTCATAAGAAAAGAAGAATCTAGTCTACTCATTAATGTGAGTGGTTTTTCTGGTCTTAGCAAATAGAGAGGTGCTTTGTGTCTTTAATAAGAAGTTTAGTGGATGGAGATCTTGATGGTTTTAGACAAGAGTTTGAATCCTTTTTAGATCAATGTCCATTTTTCTTGTATCATGTAAGTACAGGACGTTTCCTTCCTGTATTCTTTTTCAGTATGTTTGCTACTGCTCATGATGCTAATATCTTAAAAGCAAATGAGAGAGTGTATTTTCGTTTTGATAATCATGGTATTGATACAGGTGGTAGAAATAGAAATACAGGGAACCTAAAAGTCGCTGTTTATCGTGACGGACAGCAAGTTGTCAGATGCTACAGTATTTCTGATCGTCTTAATAGTGATGGGTTAAGGTTCAGTACAAGGGAAAGAAATGCTCTAGTGCGAGAGATTAGAGGGCAAAATCCAAATTTAAGGGAAGAAGACCTAAATTTTGAGCAATACAAAGTATGCATGCATGGAAAGGGCAAGAGTCAGGGAGAGGCGATTGCAACAGTATTCGAGGTGATTCGTGAAAAAGATTCTCAAGGTAGAGATAGATTTGCTAAATATTCAGCGTCTGAGATTAGCCTTCTTAGGCATATAGAACGCAATAGGCTTAATGGGATTAATGCGCCTGCGCCACGCAGTTTGTTGACAGTTAAGGAAATAGGAAGTATACGACTCAATCAAGATCAGAGAGTACAGCTTGGTCATTTGGTCAATTTTGTGCAAGTTGCACCGGGTCAGCAAGGGATTTTCAGTTTTATGGAAGTGCTAGCAAGTAACCAAAGAATAAATATAGAACGTGGAATAAATGAAGGAATTTTGCCATACATAACTCGAATCTATCGTAGTTACCTAGGCAGCCTACAAAATGACATTCAAAATCGCAGTCAAAAGTTTGAGAGTCACGGATTTTTCTTAGGTTTGTTGGCAAATTTTATTCATCTCTACACAATAGATATTGACCTTGACTTTCCATAAGATGGTACAAGCCTCCACCTTCTAGGTGGAGA
>NZ_QESS01000033.1:0-4437 GCF_009012935.1 Wolbachia endosymbiont of Nasonia oneida
TCTGGTTCGTTTTTTACCATTCCTTCCTTAACTTAATGGCAGTGAAGCTTTCGGAGCTCCTCAATCATCATTTTATCGGTGAAAATGGTCTTGAATACATGATAAGCATGATGGCAGTTGATGCAGGTTATGCAACGCAGGAAGTATACAATTGGGTGAGAGGTCATCAAGGATCGGGAAGAGTAATGGCAGTCAAAGGTGTAAATAAAGCCCTAGTGCCACTTAGCAGCCCAAGTAGAGTAGATATAACAGTTGGTGGTCAAAAGCTGAAAAGAGGAATAAAGCTATGGCCAGTTGGAGTATCGATATTAAAGTCAGAACTTTTTCAATTACTTAATGTTTTAAAGGACGGTGAAGAAGCTCCAGCAGGATACTGTCATTTTCCCGAGTATGCACCTGAATATTTTAAGCAGCTAACGGCAGAGCAATTAGTCAGCAAAGTAGTAAAAGGTTATACCAAACAAGAGTGGCAAAAGGTAAGAGAAAGAAATGAAGTATTAGACTGTAGGATTTATGCAAGAGCTGCATCTATTGCGCTTGGAATCGATCGTTGGCCAGAGAGTAAATGGAATAGTTTGAGTGGAAAAATGGAAAGTAAAAAACCTAAAAAAGTGAGACAGAGTAAGTGGTTGAAAAATGTATAACGAAGAGTATTTAGTTCAAATTGAAGAAGCGATAAAGAAGCTGCAAAGCGGAGAACGAGTTGTCTCAATTGCATATGGTGACCATGTTGTGAGATATGCTGAAGTTCAGATAAATGATTTGCTAAGCTTAAGACAACGTATTAAAGCTGAACTGAAAGTTGCAGGTGTGAAGCCAAAGAGGAAAATTGTCTTTTCAACGAGTAAAGGGATTGACAAAATTATGTAAAAGTGTTAGAATTCGAAGTTGATATCTTGCAGTGAATAATATGGATCAAAATCAAGGAAGGATTAATGTTAATGTAAATTTTGAGGGGGAGTTTGCTCATTACCTTATAGAAATGGCGAAAGTTCAAAATAGACCTATAGAAGAGATTGTAAAAGATCTAGTAGAAGAAGAACTTGAAGTAAGTAAACTATCTGAAGGTGACGAAATGGATGAAGGAGAAATAGCTCTACTTGAACTTGCTGCTAAACGTAATGTTCCTGGAGCAAAAATAATTAGGCATGAAGATATCAAGTGGGAATAATTTACCAAATTGGTTATTTAGAAGGTGTAGATACCGAAGATCTTCCTTCTCTCCCGAAAACAATACGGTTAAGGGTGCAAAAAGCTATAGAAAAACGTCTCACAATTATTCCTGATAAAGTAGGTGAGGCTTTATCGCATAAATGGGTAGGCTACTTTAGGTTGCGTGTTGGCGATTATCGAGTCATATACTTAATAGATAACTCAGAGCACATGGTCAAGATTGCAGCAATAGGACATCGAAAAGAAATTTATAAACGTAGTCCAGAGTAATGACTCTCTACATACAATCTGTTAAACAAATTCTCTAGCAACTTGCTATAATTTTTCAATGTCAAATTGTGCAACAACTTGCTGCATAATTAAAGAGGCAAAATGTTATTAAAATCATTCAAGCAATTATTTAACAAACCAAAGATAAAAAGCTCTGCATGGGATGCTGCAGGATCAGGAAGAAGAGTAGTGTATTGGCAACCGGAGAAAAGTAATATAAATAGCTTACTCTCTCAAAGCCTTGAAACTTTACGTAGTAGATCACGTGATATGGTGAGAAAAAATCCATATGCAGCAAATATCATTGATACAATAGTGAGTAACTCTATTGGAACAGGAATAAAACCACAATCAAAAGCAAGAGATGGAGAATTTCGAAAGAAAGTACAAGAATTATGGCTAAAATGGACAGATGAAGCAGACAGTAGTGGAGTAAGTGATTTTTATGGATTACAAGCTCTAGTATGCAGAAGTATGATAGAGGGAGGAGAATGTTTTATACGTTTAAGAACGAGAAAGCTAGAGGATGGATTTTCTGTACCATTGCAACTTCAAGTATTGGAATCAGAGCATTTAGACAATAAGAGCAATCAAACACTAGCCAATGGTAATGTAATAAGAAACGGGATTGAGTTCAATAGACTTGGGCAAAGAGAGGCATATTACTTATTTAGAGAGCATCCAGGAGAAGGTTCGTTTGGAGAATCAGTAAGAGTACCAGCAAATGATGTTTTACATATCTATAGACCATTAAGACCTGGGCAAATCAGAGGGGAGCCATGGCTTTCGAGTATACTTCTGAAACTTTATGAGCTTGATCAATATGATGATGCAGAGCTGGTGAGAAAGAAAACTGCAGCAATGTTTGCGGGATTTATTACGAGACTTGATCCTGAAGCAAATATTTTAGGAGAAGGTGAAGCGAATGAGCAAGGAGTAGCACTATCTGGCCTGGAACCTGGAACAATGCAGCTTTTAGATCCAGGTGAGGACATAAAATTTTCAGAACCATCAGACGTAGGAGGAAGCTATGAAGCATTCATGAGACAGCAACTGAGGGCAATAGCAATAGGCACAGGGATAACATACGAACAACTAACAGGAGATTTAACCGGTGTTAATTATTCATCAATCAGAGCAGGATTAATAGAGTTTCGTCGTAGATGCGCTATGCTGCAACATAACATTATGGTATTCCAATTTTGCAGACCAGTATGGAGTAGATGGCTAGAACTTGCCACTTTATCTGGAGAGCTTTCTACAACAGATAATCAAATATTTAAAGAAGTGAAATGGATACCACAGGGATTTGATTGGGTGGATCCACTGAAAGATCAGCAAGCACAGCAAATGGCGGTAAGGAATGGATTTAAGAGTCGATCGGAAGTAGTATCAGAAATGGGTTACGATGTAGAAGAAATTGACCAAGAAATAGCAGAAGATCAAAAGCGTGCTAATTCTTTTGGACTTTGTTTCGATTCTGACGTTAACCATAAAAGGGGAGGAAGTAGTGTGGATAAATAAACCAGTAATGCTAGAGAGAAGAAGCTTTGAACTATTATCATTATATAATAGCAAACAACCTATCTTTAAGAACTTAAAGCATTTTCATATAAACCCAAAAGGAATAGCAATAATACGTATTTATGGAGTTTTGACAAAAAAAACAGAAGCTTTTGATCATATTTTAGATATGACTTCGTATGAAAATATTCATGAAGAGATAGAGAGCGCTTTAGAAGATAAAAGCATAGAGACGATTCTACTTGACATAGACAGTCCAGGAGGGGAAGTAAACGGTGTCTTTGACCTAGCTGATTTTATTTATGAATCAAGAGCAAAAAAGAGGATAATAGCGATAGCAAATGATGATGCATATTCTGCTGCGTACGCTATAGCCTCTAGCGCTGAAAAGGTATTTGTGAGTAGAACTTCAGGAGTAGGAAGTATTGGAGTAATAGCAAGTCACATAGATCAAAGTAGGTTTGATGAAAAGCAAGGTATTAAGTACACCACAATCTTTGCTGGTAGTCGAAAGAATGATTTAAACCCGCATGAGCCAATGACGTCTGAAAGTCTAGGAAGCTTACAAAAAGAAGTAGACCGACTATATGAAATGTTTGTGCAACTGATAGCAAGGAACAGAGGTCTTTCAATTGAAAAGATTCGATCAACAGAGGCAGGGCTATATTTTGGTGAGAAAGCAATAGAAATAGGTCTTGCAGATGGAGTTACAACATTTTTTGAATTTATCAATAATCATAAAAGTAGGAGTGTTAGTATGACAACTAATGAGTTAACTGAGGAAGGCTACGAGAACTGTCGTAGAGAAATTTTAGAGATAATAAGATTATGTAATATATCAAAGATGCCAGAAAAGATAGGAGAATTTATTGAGCAAAGCGTAAGTGTTGAGCAAGCCAGGGAAGTTTTAATGGAACTGCTAGCAGAGCGAACGAAGAAGACAGAAATACTGAGTGCAATACCACAGAATTCAGGAGAAGATTTAATGATACAGGTAGCAAGAAGTCGTAGGAGTTAAAGTATTTTTATAACCGCCGTATATAGCATTGATAAAAGCGACGGTAAGCAGTTAAAGAGAGAAATTTATGAGTTGTATAATCGAACAAAATAATCTAGGTGACTTATTAAAGTATGAGGTATCAAGTCTATATTCAAGAGACCAAATAACTGTAGCGAAAGGTCAAAATATTAAACTTGGTACAGTAGTTGCCAAGAAGACAGATGATGGTTTTATTAGAGTAGACCTCTTTCGAAACTCATATAGACAGCTCAAAATTGTGAATTCCTGCTATAAAATTGAATCTCAAGCCAAAACGTTTTCTCCGATTGCGGTATCTGTCTGCAATAATTTTGAATCTTTTTAACAGACCAATTACATTCTCAACTACTACTCTTTTGCTTGCTAGCTCCCGATTTTCTACCTTTTTTTTCCTTAATTAAGGGACTCTTTTTCATCCTTCTGTGTGGCAA
>NZ_QESS01000034.1:0-3707 GCF_009012935.1 Wolbachia endosymbiont of Nasonia oneida
AGGGAGGGGGTAGTAGTAATACTGCTTCCTTACCTGACCAGCTCGCTCGCGACAAGGGCTTTGAAAAGCGCGCACAACTCTATGCTGCTAAGGCTTACTCAAGGCAGGCTGATAAAAATTACATTAATTTAAAGAAGGTTTTCTTCATTGTTATTTCCAATGGTATGCTATTCCCTGAAGAGGTTGAGTATATTTCTACTCACAATATACGTGATATAAAAACCAACGGCCATTACTTAAAAGATTTTCAATTTGTCTTTATAGAATTACCTAAATTTTCAAAAAGCAGAGTGGAGGAACTAGAAAGCACAATAGAAAGGTGGTGCTTCTTTTTTAAGCATGCAGAAGAAACGACAGATGAAGATCTAAAGAAAATTGCAGAGGAATCACCAATAATAAAGCTAGCATACGATGAATTAGACAAGTTTCACTGGAGTGAAAAAGATCTCCTAGCTTATGAAGAAAGAGTGATGGATCTACAGAAAGAAGAAGCCATCCTTGAATACAGACTTGATCTTGCTGAAGAGAAAGGTGTACGGAAAGGAAAAATTGAAGTCATAAAAGCAATGCTAGCTAATAATGTTGATGTCAACACTATTGTTAAGTTTACTGGCCTCTCCATGAGTGAGATCAAAGAATTGCAGAATTAAGTGTGAATGGTTACAAAAATACAATAAGCATTTTTCTTCATGTATTTCGTAAGTACCTTAATTTAAGTTTTCGCACTTTCAAAAAGCAAGTCAAACGAAATTATTAAAAGATCAATACATAATGACAATTGATTTAATAATAATTTAAACATTTGGAATGTAAAATTATAATATATTAATTAACTAGGGGGTTAAAAATGGGTATAACTAAATGGGTACTTGGCTTTGATGAGTCAGATATAACAGCATTGCAGGAAAGTCAACAAATTGATGCTGAGCAGTTTGAAAAAGTTTTTGGTGCATTAAAAGAATGGCAAGAAGCTCAAAAGATAGATGCTAAACAGTTTGAAGAGGTATTTAGTGCATTAAAAGAATGGCAAGAAGCTCAAAAGATAGATGTTGAGCAGTTTGAAAAAGTTTTTAGTGCATTAGAAGACAAGATTGGTACTAAGCAGTTTCAAGCTATGCAAGAGCACTTAAACGGCCTGCAAGAAAAAGTGGAAACACTTGCAGAGGCAGTAGCAGATCAACAAAAAATAATGGCAATTTGTATCATAGTCAGTGCTGTTGCCGCAATAGCAATAACTAGTTTTGTTGCATTCTGTATCTATCAGGGAGTTAAGCTTGATAAAGAGAAGAAAAACGACTTATCTAAAGATACGCCAGACGCAAAACTTAGTAATGTAGATACTACCGATGGTACTGAAAAACTACAGAATAACTTAAAAGTTGCAAACATATAGCTGCATAACACTTTTCTTGAAAAGGTGTTACGCAACTTGTAACACCTTACTCTTCTCTTAGTCTGCGTAGGTTTTTTTGATAGCAAACATATCACTTTTTAGAAAAATATTTGTATTGTAAAGTTAGTAAAGATTCTGGTTTACTTAAAGTTTGTTAATTGCTATCTTTTAAAACACGATATTTACTATAGCACCATATGCTTAGGGTTTTTTCTAAAATTTTATTTATATTAATGTTTTTGGTTTCTAGCTTTTTTACTGTGCATAGTGCTGAAGCTAAATCTAAGCTCAGTAAGAGATACATACCTCCTGGTAACCCTGGTGGTGCAAACTTTCATACAGATGAGGATTTTGCTGAGTCATATAAACTGTATGAGAAGCGTAGGGAATTGCTCAAGAAAAAAAAATTACAAGATCGAGCTATAAATAAAGAAGATCTAATCAAAAAATTAAAAGAGAAAAAAATTGCTAGTCTTGATAATGAGCCAAATGACATGGAAGCTTGCATAGTCGACGATGAAGAGAGCACTATGATAAATCAGCATGGTATTAATATCGCACGTTTAAGGGGTGCTGTATTTATAGATCAAGAGTCAGTTTTCCAGTATGAAAATAAGCAGCATGAAAGTGAACAACAAGAAGAGAAGAAAGTTACTTCAACACGAGAAAAGAAAGTTTCTCCTATAAATGTCACTATAAAAGAAACTCCATCAAGAAGAACGTGCTCACATGATTCTATTGCTAATTTGGATAACGTAGATGCTTATAGTTTGAATGGTTCAAGTTCATTTGGCAGTGTAGCTGACACAGTAAAATATTATCACAATATTGGCCATTAATAATATGCTAGATAAAGACCTGATATTGAATGATAATACATATGAATTATCGCAGATTTCCAGGCACAAAACTCATGTTGTAGAAGTTGGAAAAGTAAAGATAGGCGGAAATAATCCTGTAGTTGTACAATCTATGGCGCTTGGCGTGCATATAGATGCTGATAATATAAAAAGTAGCGCAAAACATTATGCAAAAGAGATAACAGAACTAGCGCGTACAGGTTCAGAATTGGTGCGAATTGCCTTGAACTCAGAGGAGGTAGCAAGAGCAATACCTTATATAGTAGAAGAGATAAATAAAGAAGGTTTTGACGGTAAAATATTGGTAGGCTGCGGTCAATATGAGCTAGATAAATTAGTTCAAGATTATCCAGACAACATCAAAATGCTGGGTAAAATTAGAATCAATCCAGGCAATATAGGCTTTGGCGACAAACGTGATGAGAAGTTTGAAAGGGTGATAGAGTATGCAATAATGCACGATCTTCCGGTTAGAATTGGGGTAAATTGGGGTAGTCTTGATAAATACCTTTTGCAAAAATTGATGGATGAAAACTCTTCGCTTAGTAATTCAAGGCCTTCTGATGTTATACTGCGCAAAGCACTTGTAATGTCTGCTCTTGATAGTGCAAAAAAAGCTGAAGAAATTGGTCTAAATTCAAACAAAATAATCATTTCATGTAAAGTTAGCAAAGTACAAGATTTAATTTTAGTTTATATGGCACTTGCAAAATCTTCCAATTATGCGCTGCATTTGGGTTTAACTGAGGCTGGTATGGGCAATAAAGGTGTGGTAAATACCGCAGCAGGGCTTACTTATTTATTGCAAAATGGCATTGGAGATACAATACGGGCTTCTTTGACTCAACGTCCTGGTGAATCGCGTACTAATGAAGTGGTGGTGTGTCAGGAAATATTGCAGTCTATAGGCTTGCGACACTTTAACCCTCAGGTTAATTCATGTCCTGGTTGTGGGCGCACGAGTAGCGATCGTTTTCGTATATTAACTGAAGAGGTGAATGGCTATATAAAAACTCATATGCCGATGTGGAAGAAAAAAAATCCAGGTGTAGAGCATATGAACATTGCTGTTATGGGATGCATAGTAAATGGTCCTGGAGAAAGCAAACACGCAAATTTGGGAATCAGCTTACCTGGATATGGAGAAAAACCTGTTTCAGCAGTCTACAAAAACGGCAAATATTTCAAAACTTTACAAGGTGATAATGTCTCTGAAGAATTTAAGGCAATTATTGATAATTATGTGAAGAAGCATTACACGTAACCTTTCACGGTTAATTAATAGATAAATCGCAAATAAAAAAGAAAATTAAACCTTGTTTTTCTTTTTTCGTTGGGAATGTTCAAAAAAGTGTGTCAAACCGAAAAAAAAGTAATAAATTGATATAAAAAAAATGGAGGTTTGACTGACCTTACCCAGAAAAAGTGGAGAGAAAGTTTGGAATGTTTTTCAC
>NZ_QESS01000035.1:0-3215 GCF_009012935.1 Wolbachia endosymbiont of Nasonia oneida
TTTTTTTTCGTTTGGTAAATTTTTTAACGTTTATGGCTAAGCGACAGCCGTCATCCCGCTGCTTGTTAGCGGGATCTCTTGTTAGCGCCGCGGCGGTATGACGGTTCGTGGCGGCGTGACGATAAGCTCGTCATCCCACTGCTTGTTAGCGGGATCTAGAGATACCGCGAATGAATCGCGGTATGACGGTTCGCAGTGGCATGACGATAAGCTCGTCATCCCGCTACTTGTTAGCGGCTAAGAGATACCGCGAATGAATCGCGGTATGACGGTTAAGTAGGGTGTCATCCCAGTGTCACGCACTGGGATGACATTATAGGAGCACTGGGATGACACCCTCTTGGATGGAAATCAGTGTCAGATAATTTCATGACACCAGTTGTTGTAAACTCACTTCTTCTTGATTTTTTGGTTTATCTTGTCTACCTATTTTGTCACTCTGCTGAACAGATACACTCAACTGATGGTTAATACATCTTCTATCAAAAATTGTACAAATTCATTGCCATTCCAGTAATTCACAGAGATTTTACCCAAAACGGCTTTAACATTACCCTGCATGATAGCAGAGCCAAGGTGAGTATTTGCAGAGCGAAATGCAATAGCTCTCACCATAACATTATCATCAGCGATGAAACATTTTATATGGTCAACTCCTATAACTTCAGGCTTTCTTATCTTTGCTCCTTGGATAATAAACCTTGGTTCAGGATTCCCAACTCCAAATGGTCCCAAGCGTTGCAATTGATTCCATAAAGACAAATTTATTGCTTTAGCAGTTACTATACTATCAGCTTTTAAAGTTTTCTCATTTATAGAATTTGAAAATCTTTCAGTAAAAAAATCATGCAAATCATTTATTTTGTCTTCTTTAATTGAAAATCCTGCCGCCATACTATGGCCACCACCTTCAATAATCAAATTTATAAACTTTGCGGAAAGGACTGCAGCACCGATATCAACTCCCAAAATTGATCTACAGCTTGCTTTTCCTATTCCATTATTCAAAGATATCACTACTGTTGGCAAGTGAAACTGCTCCTTTAGCCTTGATGCAATTATACCAATTATTCCCTGGTGCCAGTTGCCGCTTATCATTATAAAATTCGCACCTGATTGGGTAGACTCTTCCGCTTGTGCTGTAGCTTCCAAGAGAGCCTCATTTTCTAACACTTTTCTTGCATTATTCAAATCTATTAATTTTAGCGCGATTGAATGTGCCTCTTCTTCATCATCGGTGGAAAGCAACCTTGCACCGAGCGATGCTTCTCCAATTCTTCCTCCAGCATTTATGCACGGTCCAATGCTAAACCCCAACCGCGAAAAACTTGGTTTTTCAAGGATTCCCAAAGCATCAAATAAAACACGCAAGCCAACGTTTTTTCTTGTTGACATAACTTTTAATCCTTGTGAGACAAGTGCTCTATTGAGGCCTGTGATCTGCATAACATCACAGACAGTTCCCAGAGCAACCAAATCCAATAGATCAAATAAATCTGGTTCTTTTTTATTGGTAAAAAATCCTTGCTCACGTAGGCTTTTATTAAGAGCAACAATTAGCAGAAATGACACTCCAACTGCTGCTAGGTTATTATAAGGAGAGCTCTCATCAAGGCGGTTTGGATTCACAACTGCTACGGCGCTTGGTAATTTTTCCGTACCAAGGTGATGGTCAACAACTATAATATCAAGACCAAAAGCCTTTGCATCTTCTATTGGTTGATATGCAAGCGTACCACAATCAACGGAAATACATAAATCAATTCCATTCTTTTTAAGTTGTAATAAAGCATCTGTGTTTAATCCATAACCCTCATCAACACGATCTGGAATGTAGATTATAGAGTGTATACCGATTGCTCTTAGGTACCTGTTAATCAATGCTGACGATGTTGCACCATCAACATCATAGTCACCAAATATTGCAAGGTTTTCATCATTTTTTATTGCCCGTATTATACGAGAAACAGCTTTATCCATATCAAGAAGGTGAAAGGGATCTGGTAATAGCGATCTGATTAGTGGATATAAGAAGTCGCTTGCATTTTCTATGTTAACACCACGAGTAACCAATATTCTTGCTAATATTTCTGGTAACTCAAATCTCTGTGTAAGAGTTAAGATTTGCCTTTGATCTGCTTCTTGCAACTTCCACAATGCATTTGTTATGCTGCGCTTTTCAATTTCAAGTAGCATATTCTTTCTTTGTAAATAAAACTACTTTACCAGAATTTTTAAGCTTGTTCTATAATTGTATTAGACTTCTGCATAACCTAAACTAAGTAGAAAAAAGGTATCATCTAAGTAGCTGACACTGGTCTCCATCCAAGAGGGCAGTAGCCCCTTCGGTGTCATTCCAGCGCGTGACCAGGTCTTTTTAGCTATCATAGGATGACAGAAGCAGACACTCCACTTTGTCGTTCCAGTGCCTCCTTTTTTTGTCATTCCAGTGCCTTGACTATTTGGATCCAGGAAAAAGAATGGTGTCATCCGAGTAGCCCCTTCGGTGTCATCCGAGTAGCTGACACTGGGATCCAGGTTGCTCACAAGCAAACTAGTATAGAAAGTGGTTACAACGTTTCCGATGAGATTGCAGAAAGGCTGGATCCCAGTGTCAAGCACTGGGATGACACCCTCCTAGTAGAAACGCTTTTGTAATTGCAACATTCGTGCAATCTTTAGCCATAAACATTAAGAAATTTACCAAATGAAAAAAAAGGCAAAAGAAGCCCCGTGGTTGGCTAATTACTTACATTATACTTTCAAGTATGGCGTTTTTTTATTCTAAACGCTTAATAACCGCGATTTAGTTGCTTTTAAGCCGCAACTAATCTAAATTATAAACATTAAGAAATTTACTAAACAGAAAAAAAGGCAAAAGAAACCCTAGGGTAGCTAGTTATTCACTATCCATTTTTTAAATCGGCGTTTTTTGATGTTTTAAATGCTTTATAAGCGCATTTCAGCTTATATTAGGTAAAAACCTAGAAATTTTATAAAGACATAAGATGCACATAGTGCAAAAAATTAAACATGGGACGCCAGATACGTGAGTTTTTTTGTCATTTAATCTGTACAGAGAAGATAAATAAATAGCTTCAGTATCATGATAAGGGCGCTGGCGGAGTTTGTCAAGGAAGTTTTTTCGTTTCTATGGGTCAGTTGGTACCACTGCCATTAAGTTAAGGAAGGAATGGTAAAAAACGAACCAGAAG
>NZ_QESS01000036.1:0-3108 GCF_009012935.1 Wolbachia endosymbiont of Nasonia oneida
TTCTCCACCTAGAAGGTGGAGGCTTGTACCATCTTATGGAAAGTCAATTGGTTTGTGAATGATCTGAACATTAAAGATTGTAAAATATATCCTGCAGTTGAATTTCAAGATGATTCCGCAATATTACCTGATGATTGGCAAGTAGGGGGTGTAACCAGAGATAATGCTCAGCTAATTTCAAAAGATGCGAGTGGAAACCCAAGGTATGGTGGCACAGTTAGTGATGCAGCGTTGATAAGATATATAGAAGAGTTACGCAGCAGAGGCTACAAGGTGATGCTCTATCCAGTGCCCTTGCTTGACACAAAGAACAAAGAGTGGCGAGGAAAATTGAGCGGGACCCCTGGGGATATAAGTGATTTTTTTGAGAATCAATATAACAAATTTATAGAGCATTATGCAAGCATTGCCAAACAGACTAAAGTAGAAGGGTTTATCATCGGTTCTGAATTTGCGCAACTTACCAAAATCAGGGATGAACAAGGGAATTACCCTGCCGTTATAGAGCTGGTCAAGCTTGCAAAACAGATAAAACTTCAGCTTGGGGAAGAAGTAACGGTAACTTACGCTGCTGATTGGAGTGAATACCATTCATATGATGGTTGGTATAATATGGATGAGCTTTGGTCTTCAGAGTACATCGACGTTATTGGCATAGATGCTTATTTTCCACTGACTGATGGGCCAGAGCCTCCTTTTGGTTATTCCGCGGAAGATGTAATGGGTGGTTGGAGCAGTGGAGTGGGGTATGATTATTTCTATGATTACTCAAAGGGTGAGCCTGAAAAAGTAAAGTATAACGACAGCAGGTATGCGTGGAAAAACATAGCAAAATGGTAGAGTGAAACTCACATAAATCCAGGTGGTAGCAAAACAAAATGGCAACCAAAAATGAAAAAAATATGGTTTACTGAATATGGATTTCCCAGTATGAACGGCTGCACTAATGAGCCAAATGTGTTTGTTGATAAAGGCAGCATAGAGAGCAAATATCCACGATATTCAAACGGAGAGGTGAGCTTTCTTTCGCAAAAAATTGCAATTGAAGGAACGCTAAAGAAGTGGCAAAGCTCGGAAATGGTAGAAAAAATGTTTCTCTGGGCATGGGATGCAAGGCCATTTCCTTATTTCCCCAATTTGTGTGATATGTGGACTGACTGCCATAATTGGCAGACAGGACATTGGATTCAGGGAAAGCTTTCACAGCTTAATATTTCCGATGTTTTATCGGATCTATTACAAAAAGCAGGTTTAAAAAGCGATCAGTTCGATACGAGTGATGTTAAAGGATTATTGTCTGGATATGTAATAAATGACCAGCAATCGGTACGTTCAATTATTAAAATGCTGCAAAGTTGCTATTTTTTTGATGTGGTTGAACAGGACTCTAAACTGAAATTTGTCCAAAAGGGCAGGGGAGTTACGACTGAAATACCAATTGGTGAAACGGTTTTCAGTAACAATTCAAAACTTGCTAATATCAGTCAATTAGATTTAAACAATAAAGTTAACGTCGTTTATTTTAATCGCAATTTTGGCTATCCAATTGATGTTAAATATGCTGAGTTGCCAAAGCAAGGCGCTGCTATAACAGTTGAAATACCGCTCATTATGGAGGAGGGAGAGGCGCAAAATATAGCTGAGGTTTTACTTTATTCTTCGTGGCAAGAGAGAAATATATACAATTTCAAGCTGCCGATAAAATATGCGTGGCTTGTGCCAAGTGATGTAATAACGATTTTAGACGGTGAGAAAAAGCATACGGTGAGAATTATAAAAACAAAATTCGAAAGCATGTCCATTCAAGTAATTGGCGTTGGTTATGATCACTCTATATATAAGCTTTCTTTTCCTTCAACAAGGTCACTTATGCTGAAGGAATACCCTCCTTCTCATATCAGCAAAACCATCGTAGAAATGATAGATTTACCGGATATTAAAGGTAATAGTGCAAGCTTTACTTTAATTAGTGAGGAAAAGAATTGGAAAGGAGCAACACTCTTTATTTCGTACAACGATAAGGATTATAAGCCTATCGCAAACACAAACAAGCAGTCTACTTACGGATATGTAATGGAATCTACCGACGAGGGGCTTATAGTAGTGCTACGTTTTGGTAAGCTGCTAGGAATTATCGATTCAAATTCAGCATTAATCGGAAAAGAGGTAATAAAATTCCAGAGTGCTGAACTTATAGATAAAAATAAATATAAGCTTAGTAACCTAATCAGAGGACAAGAAGGTACTAAAGAGACTGCAGGTGAAAAATTTGTTCTACTTGATGATTCAATAATATCTTTCGAAGTGCAAAGGGGAAAAAAGTTTTACCTAAAAGCAGTGACTTACGGTGACTCGCTGGAAAATACGGAAGTGAAAGTGATAAATTCATTTAGTAATTGAAATTTAATAAAGTAAGTGCTAGAATTAATATACAGGTATTAATGGTAGAGATATAACATGTCAAAGGAAATGGTCAATGCGTTGAAAGCTGAAGTGAAGAAGCTCAAATATGCTGATTTCAAAGCTAACACTTGGGACGAAGTAATTTCTGGTGAGGGAACATATAAGGATCTTAATAGAACACACGGCCTTGCTATTAACGGACAAAAAATAACTAACGAATTTATTAACGATCTGTATTCAAACCATAAAAATCTAATTCTACGGGATGAAAACGGAAAAGGGAATTATCGTCCATTTCTCAGACAAATTTTTACAGAAATGTTTAAACACGTTGGTGCAACAATTCCCAATAACTCTATTATTGAGGAGTTAATAAATAACTATTATCAGGGCGGATATACTCATTTTCTTCCTAATGATATGAATCAAGCTCTTGGATCTTTTCATTTGTCAACGCAAGGCAACTGTATGACAAGAGAGTATATTATGGATTGTCGTGAACCCAATTGTATAAAGCTTAGTTTTAGCATGAAATATACAAAAATGCTTAACTATGATGATTGTACATATATCGAAACACCAGGTTTTTGCAGTTCAGCGGAGTTTAAGCTGAAATGTAAGGATGAAAATGTGACGTATGAAGACGGTAAGGTATTGCTCACTGCCATTAAGTTAAGGAAGGAATGGTAAAAAACGAACCAGAAG
>NZ_QESS01000037.1:0-3079 GCF_009012935.1 Wolbachia endosymbiont of Nasonia oneida
TGGTTCGTTTTTTACCATTCCTTCCTTAACTTAATGGCAGTGGGAAATACATTGCCTTACGTAGTGTTCGTGAACCTGATTTACTTAATCTGGGTTTGGCATATACAGAGGAACCTGATGTTATATTTCTCGGTATAACTCCTGCATATGCTGCTAATTGCCTGGCATCTCTAAAAGCTTTTATGTCAGGAACCTCAGCTAAAATAGCTATTGCTGATTCTTCTCCTATACCTGAAATAGTCAGTAGAAGTTGAAAATTTTCCAACAACTCTTTGTGTTGCTTTAATAATTCACGTATGGAGTTTTTTATTGTTTCTATTTTTTGTTCTATGTTCATTGCAAGGTCTTCCCAAGCATTTGCAACTTCTTTAGGCAGTCTCTCTTTTTTTTCTAAGTGGTTATTTACTAATGTAAATTCATCTTTTAACGCAGCCGAGCAACGATAAAGATGTTTTAATTTTTTTAACTCAGGAGAAGGTGGTGTCCAACGAGTTGGTTCCTGTCTTTGGCAGTAATCAGCAATAATTTCCGCATCGGTCTGATCATTCTTTTGTCGTACAAGCTTACTCCTTGCATAAGATTTTATGCAATAAGGATTTACAACACTAACAAAATATCCAGCATTGTGAAGAAATTCAGCCAAAGCTTCACCATAACAACCAGTAGCTTCCATACAGGCTTTTACTTCTTCTACATTATGTTTTTGTAGAAAGTCCTGCAAACCTTGAAACCCAGAATCCTCGTTTTTAAAATTCCTTTTCCTAGTTTCACGTTTTCCTTTTTTGCTTATGAATGAAAGAAAAACATCAAAGCGATCTTTTGATATGTCTATTCCTAAAAAGTTGTTGATCATATATAACCCCATACGTTACCATTTAAAATGAAAAGTAAGGCTTACCTTGTGAATACAGAATTAGAACCATTTAGGTTTTTCTACGATACCGTCCAGCCTATACTTTTGAGAAGGGAACTCTTATCTGCAGCACAGATTTTATATCTAAGCCAGATGCCAAAGTTTTTCCCTTCTCCATCTAATGCTTAAGCTTAAAACATTAAATGCTTTTTACAAGATACAAGCCCCTTTCTCGTCATGCCGCTGCGAATCGTCATACCGCTGCGGCGCTAACACGTAGCGGGATGATGAGGCTTATCGTCATGCCACCGCGAACCGTCATACTGTCACGGTATCTCTTAGCCGCTAACAAGTAGCGGGATGACGGTTGTCAGGTTAGCTGTTATCCCAGTTTTTGACACTGGGATGACAACGAAGGGCTACTTGGATGACAGGGAAGGATGCTGGAATGAAGGTTTTTCAAATTGTCGATAAACCTAAATCTATAATAACTATTTGCCTTTTTTCTAGGTTATGCAAGAAGTCTACTGAATAACAGTAAGATTTTTCAATCCTGTTCCACAGCAAATTTTAGTGCCATGTGAGTAGTTATGGTGCTGTTAACAATCAAAATAACAAAAACTAAGATGGTGATTAGTAGTGTATAAATATTCAAGGATAAATTTTCAAATTGAGTTAGCATTTTAAAATACACAAAGGTTGGCATTATCATTGGCAAAACAAGAATTTGCGATACTCCTGATGCTAAGTTGTTTCGACCAATCATCAATGCATTTCCAGTAGCTGAAATATTAATGATTATCAGCGTATTAAATAATAAAGACACTCCAACTGCTATTGAGTGTTCAATACTATTGCCTAGAATTGCAAAGCTGAATATGGAAGAAATTACTGAAATCGGTAACCCAAATAATAACCAGTGAGCGAAAATTTTATAAGCAACTATAAGCCTAGAAGAGAGTGGCTGTACAAAGATTTGCTCTAATATTCCATCATGATAATCAGATGTAAACAAATTATTTGTAGAAATCTGCAAAACAAATGTAGCACATATCCATGTTAATGTTAACATAACTTCTTGTTTATTGTTGTTTTTAAGTGTAAATGAAGATAAACTTAACATTATGATAAAAATACATACTATATAGGTAAAGTTCTTATCATCTATTACTAATTTTTTTACTGAGTCGATCATACTAGGCTTTTAAATGTTTATTATAAATTATAGTGTTTACTTTGAGGTAGTATAATTTTTTGTTCATAAATTATATAGGTTTTATTATTTTTTTGATAATGCAATTATGGAAAAGTTACCAAAAATAAAGTCACCAGAAGATTACACTCCTTCAGAAGATGAAGAATATATGAGCGTAAAACAACTGGAATACTTCAGCTTAAAGTTACAATCAATACTCGCTGAGTTAGAGAAACAAGAACTAGAAGATAATAGTATTGATACATACTATTCTGATGAAGATAGTGGAAACGAGGAATTAATCAAGCGTCGAAAAGATAGAAAAGAAAAAATTAAGGAGGCGTTAGAAAAAATAAAATTAGGCACTTATGGTTACTGCGATGGAACAGGAGAAGAAATAGGAGTCGAAAGACTTAAAGCTAATCCGCTTGCTATATATTGTATTGAAGAGCAAGAGAGAGTAGAAAAAGAAAAGAACGTGTACAACATTAACGATTAATTTACACATAAGTGGTGAGCCCATTGGACTTCAAGAGGAGCAAGAGGCGCTGAAGTATGTTATGCTATAAAGAAAGTGGAAAATTGGACATTCTCAACTTGACTCCTGCAGATTAAAAATTAAGTTGTATCCGTTCAGGCAATGGCGTCAACTTAAGGAAAAATATCAGCGATAGTGTATAAAATTTCTCTCTAAATTTTTTATCATTAAATTATCCAAAGAGTGCAAGGGACAGCACTTTTGTTTCTATTTTATTGCAACAAAAAAGTTTAAAATGTGTCTTTTTTAGGTGAGGCATGCAAAAAGGAAAAGATCTTATCTTACAAATTAAAAATGCAATATACTCGAAAACTTTTCAGAAAATCCATTGTGTTGAGTTTTACACGAACAAGAAAACTTCCTTTTTCGACAGTATTTTCTATGATTTTAAAGTTAGTTAAAAAAAGTTTGGGAATAGAATGTGAACTTATGGAGCCATTGACATGTGACCTTACCCAGAAAAAGTGGAGAGAAAGTTTGGAATGTTTTTCAC
>NZ_QESS01000038.1:0-3025 GCF_009012935.1 Wolbachia endosymbiont of Nasonia oneida
TTCTAATGAGGAATCTGAAAAACAGCAAGTTACTGATAAAAGTGATCGAAAAAGTAGTGATGAGTATTCTGAAGCAAAGTCACAAGATAGTAAATCTCCGAAGAAACATGGGGGTGGTTTTTTCTGTAAAGAAGGGCCGCTAGCAAAGTTATCATCTTTTAAGCGACATGATGAAGGGCGTGATACAACGCGAAGTACTCCTGAAACTCCTGTAACTGAAAAACTACCTGTTTCTGAATCATCTTCTTCATTCCCAGGTAGAATAAAAGCAAAAAGTAATCCACCCTCAGGGGTGACTTCTCCTACGCATGAAGGTGGACCAGAGTGGCAACAACGTCTTGATCCTGATCAGAGGGAGGAACTATGCAAAGTTCTTTCTCCTGAGATGAAGGAGAAGCTAAACTCCGGCTTTTTTCTTCCTGAGTACGAGAAGTTACTACACTTACTTTATGTTGATAGTGAGACACTGCGTTCACTTCTTTCTACTTCTGAGGGAGCAGAGCAAGTGTGCTCAGTTCTTCCTCCTGAGAAGGGGAAGCAACTACACCCAGATTTACCTTTTAAGGCAAAAAAAGGCTTACTTTTTAAATTCTTTGATGATGAACAAGAAATTAGTCGTAACGTTTCTACAAGTTCTGCAGATAGTGGTTTAGGGAAGTCGCTTGAGCGGGGACAATCACCGTCGCTTATTGAAAAGTTTAATGATAAATCTCTTATAAATTCTAGGGTAGATTCTCCTAATATCAAGAAATACTTGCAAGAAGGAAAAGAAGTTTTTGTATAAGCGGTTTGTACCTAATCCACCGCTCTCAGCCACCTAAGCGTTTTATTAGGGTTAGGGCCAAAGCCCCTGACCCTGGGGATGCTGTCGGTGGTTTTTCTTGTCCATTGTAAATATTGTACCGTACTGTCCACTTGATCATCATAACGGGCTTCTGGGAACATTAAAATCTCATACTCAAAATCATTGAGCCATATTGCTTGCTGTGGCAGAAAAACCCTGCCAGACTCTATCACCGGAACAATTTGATAAAATCGAGTGAGTTTGTCATTGTGTGGAATTATTTCGATAATCGGTAGATCACTGTTTGCTTTTAGCTCTTGTGTTAATTGTTGACCACTCGTTTTTGCTTCGATCAAAATTGCGTGTGGCGTCCATCTTGCAGCTAGTGACAGAACTTGCTCTTTAAGCTTTGGGTACTCAAGCTTTGCTCGATATACATCAAGTAAATAGAATTTATTATCTATTTTTGCCCAGGTGGTGCAGACGCTAAAGTCGCTGGAATCGTTTGTTGAAACTGCAGTGTCCCAGCTTTGAGTTACATGTGAGAGATTATCAGGGAAATTTTTATAGCGCTTTAGCCACTCTTGTTTTATTATACCACTTGAAAGCGGCAGGGGGTTTTGTTGATATTGAGCAGCAAAAGCGTAACTCCCGAGTTCAACTTTTATCATCTCAACTTCTTCTCTTCCTCCCTCCAGGGGATATAATAACTCATTCTCTTCTCTTGAGTATAATACTCTTGCAGGTAGTGTCATTCCAGCACTTGATGCTGGAATCCAGTCTTTTGCGGTTGAATTTTCTGGATCCCAGTGTCTGGGCACTGGGATGACAGGAGGGGGGGTTGGAATGACACCAGTATGGTTATTAATTGAATAAATAACCTCCTTATTTTCAGAAATCATTGGCAAACAAATGTGATGCCATATGTTTTTTGGCTTGGATAAGAGGTGCCCAGTTAAGTCTTCCAGGTGGAGCCTATGCATCACAAGCACAATTACTCCTTTTTTTCTATCGTTGAGTCTCGTTACTAAAGTCTGATCGAACCAGTGTGTGGCACGTTTTCTAAATGTTTCACTCAAAGCTTGAGCAGGGTTAAGCGGATCATCCACAATAATATAGCATTTCTCATAATAGTCCGAACAGGTCATAGGAAGGCAGAATCAACAGCACGACGAAAGGATTCGAATAGAGGAATGTTTTTCCTGGCTCTGTTTTTTATAGCAAACCAATGATGCTTAATTTTGTTGAAATCTGGAGAATAAGGCGGCAGATACAAAATTTCTGCACCAACCCCTTTAGCAAGCTCGATAATCTTATCAGACTTATGAAAAGTAGCATTGTCAAGAATGACAGTCTGTCCAGGTTCCAAGATCGGTGTCAAAAATTGCTCAAACCATCCATTAAAAACATCCATATTACAGTGGCCTTCAAAGGTTAACGGAACAACTATCTTTCTTTCACTTAAGGCTGCAACCATACTGATTCGTTGAGTTTTCTTTCCAGATTTTAAGGCATAAAACCGCTGTCCTTTCTGGCAATATCCGTAGGGGTAGTCTTCGGTGTTATCAATGCCAGACTCATCTATATACACTAAGTTTTTAGGTTCTTTTATCGCTATAATTTTCAAAAATTCAGCACGTTTTTCTTCGTTTCTTTCCTTGTATCCATATGTCTTTTTTTGCGCGTAAATCCAATTTTTTTAAGGGCTCGATAGATCGTTTGGATACTAACGTTGTTCCAAAGTTTAGCCATTTCCGATAGAGTCTTTCCTCCGTGTTCTCTGGCAAATTTGGCAAAGGTATCCCAGTCGGTAATTTTGTGATTGTAACCCCCATTTCCAAGTTTTTTTGATTGAAAGTCTCCTGTTTCTTTTCTTCTTTGCTGCCACTCCCATAAAGTAGTTCGTCCAATCTTAAATCTTGCTGCCACTGTTTCTCTGCTTTCTCCTTCGTCTAGCGCTTCCATTGCTTTTTTTCTTAAATCATAACTATATGCTGCTGGCATTTAACCTCCTTATCATCATCTACCCTTATCCTATCACATCCAGACTTTTATGGAAAGAGCTATAATATGGAAGATATCGAAATTGCTATAGACAGTACAGGAATTAGTATATACAACAACACTCCTGGTCACAGTAAGGAAAATAGCACTGACAGAAAATATCGTGGCTATGAGCAAACGAGAAAATTGTACGTAATGTTGAATATAAACAACAAAAAAGCCATAGCTGTAAAATAC
>NZ_QESS01000039.1:0-2756 GCF_009012935.1 Wolbachia endosymbiont of Nasonia oneida
TAGAGGAGCTCACCAGACAAGATTTGCTCAGGAGGCTCGAGTGTGAGCGTAAGGCTTCTAGTTGTGTCGATGAAATATCATCTCAAGCAGAGCTACATATCGGAGAAGGTGATGATGAGGATTACTTCACTGGTGAAAAAGGAAGAGTACTCGGAGATTTCTGGAATTTCTTTGAATCTCTCTTCAACCTTTTTGAAGTAGATGTAGATGATCCGAAAATCTACCAAATGCTCAAGGAGAAGAAAGAAAAAAATTGGCTTCTTTCGATAATTAAGTTTTTGCGTGATAAGCTTAAGGAGTTAATCAAGAAGATTTTTGCACGCGATTTAAGTTTCAATCAGAGGTTGGACAAAGAGATAAAAGAATTGCAGGAGAAATTGGGCAGTGGTGAGTTATCAGAAGAAGAGTTTGCAAGGGCGTTAGAAAGATTAACTGCATTGCAAGATCTGAAACTCAGGTTACAAATGGCTGTTGTCGGATGGATTGTTACAATGTTCGCAGAGATGTTTGGAGTTGAGTTGGCGGCTGCGGTAGAGGCATCTACAGAAAAGGAAGATAAAAAAGCAGAAAAAACATCATTAAAGGAAGAAAATAAAGAAGTTTGCGAAAACGTAGAAATAAAAGTGGATGAAAGAGAAAAACCTAAAGTGCCAGTTTTCCTTTTTGAAGTTTCACCAGGATTTGTAAGGCCGGTTGTTCTGAGCAAACCAGAACTTGATCTTTTACCAAAACCTATGAAAGAACTAATACCTAAAGAGGTTATAAAGGAGGAGACCCGCGAGGAAACAAAACCAAAAGTGGAAGAAGAGAAAAAAGCGAAGCCGGAGGAACCGAAGAAAGAGGTGTGTCCACAGAAAGTTCCGGAGCAAAAACCTGGGAAGAAGAGACCAATGTTGCATAATAACACAAATGGTTCTAGTAGGAAAGCGAAATATTTTGCATTTGATAATGTCGACATACGAGAGACGCCAACAATAGAACCAATTGATGTAAATGAAATTTACGGTAAATTTCTTGCTGAGCAGAATCAAATTTCACCAGAATCAGAACTTAATTCTATAAATGTTCAGCCTAAAGGAGGTTATAAAGGGAAATGAAAAAAAAATTTATGAAAATGCAAAAAAGTTGTTGCACTTATGATTTATTTATAATATATAGATTACATAATATTTTTATTAACGGAGGGTATTATGGATAAAAAACAACAAGCAAGCTCTAGTTCACAAGGGGATCCTCGTTTTAAGGTAGGCTCTGGTGGATATGATTCTGCTGCTTGGCTAAAAGCTAATCCTGGGAAAGGTGGAGGGCCGGTCATGCACAATGACCCTAGCAAGTTTGACAGGTGTGATGCCTATCCTTATACAAGGATGAGTAATGCTAAAGCTGATAGTGCTCAAAGTAGTAGTAAAAAAAAGTAATATTTGAATAGGGGGGAGTTATGACTAGTTTAGATTTTGTTAAGGAGCTGGTTAATGCGTTTAACGTTAGTAATTACGGCTCTAAAGTCAACACTAATTTTGTTGTGGAGGGCGATAATATCGTCGTTAAGTTTAATTGTGGTCAGCGCTCTGCAAAGAGGTACTTATCACAGATGGCAAGAGACTTAGTAAGAGAATATTATTCTGATGAGTCTGTAGCTGGTCACTTTTTTGACCTTAAGTCTTTTCCATTTAACTTTGATAAAGGAAGGTGGACGTTTAACAAGGCGGGGACTCAGTTTACAGTTCCTATAGGCTCTGGAGTAATCTTTAATCTCAAGGTGCATTTTGCTGAGGAATTCAGGAGTGAAGTAAGACACCAAATGATTAGGGAAATCGGTGGAAATTCTCAACACATTAAAGAGATTTTAAACAAAAATATACAGCAGGTAGCAATGGATACATCACCTCATTATATAAAATGCCTGTGGTTTAATAATCCGGGTATACAAGCGCATTTTATGAAGGTACTTCGGGCAAAAATGCAAAAGTATAGTTTTGATCTTTTAGATTTCTGTTGTATAGATGGCAATAAAGTATATTTTACAAATGTTGAAAATATTGATTTGGTGAGAAGTGTAACAGAAGTTGCTAAAAAAAGGTCAGGGTATCATTTTCGCTTTCCAAGCCGTAATGATTTAAAAGTTAGAAAATATAAAGGTGCTATGGGCGCGCTAATCTTTAGCTTAACTGGAATACCAGTTTATGGTTACTACCGTGATAATTTTATAGATGAAGACAGGATAAGTAATGGAGATCACTTTGCTTTTATACCTATAACCAAGGAGGGTAATAATTTAAGGTATCTAGCTCGTATGGAGGCAGATAAGATTAATGCTAAATTTTCTCATGATATTTTAACTAATGTTAGAGGTCAAACTGAAGCCACACGGTCAAATGAATTTGGTGAGGTATATGCTTTGTCCGATAGACAGATTGCTCTTTTAATTCCTGTAATTATAGAAAACTCTGTAATCAACAAAGATGGTCAAATAGAGATTGATCCTGAGCTTCGTTTTCGAGCATTGTCGCGATCACCATCGACTGAACTGTCAGATATGGAATTGGAGTCTCCCACGTGTAGTCAGGGTGGAGTAAAGGATTCTCCCAGGCAAGGATCAGAAAGAGAGGAAGAAACAGAGCCTTTTCTGGGGGTGCTGGAAATAGATCCAAGTCAATCCACTTGTTCTCTTAGAGCATGGGATAGTTCAACATTCTTAAATCTTGAGGTTTCTAATGAGGAATCTGAAAAACAGCAAGTTACTGATAAAAGTGATC
>NZ_QESS01000004.1:0-40418 GCF_009012935.1 Wolbachia endosymbiont of Nasonia oneida
CTTCTGGTTCGTTTTTTACCATTCCTTCCTTAACTTAATGGCAGTGGGTAAGTGATAGCCCACATGAACACTACGGTGGAAATACCGCTTTAGATTGTGTTACTGAATTATATGATGCAGAGAAGTCAATTGAATGCAAAGATTGCTGTAAGATTCTAATTAAGCATACATTGGAAAAAAAACCTCATGAAAAAATGCCAGATTCTGTAAAAAATAATAAGGAATTGGCTCAATATTGGAATGCTTGTGAAGCAAAGAATGAAGGATGGGAATTGATAACACCAAGCACTGAGACACAAGTAGTCGGTGCGCAAAAAGCAAATAAGAACTCCTGCTCAATTCAATAGATCTGTTGCATAATCATTATTTGAATAACAATGCACTCCTTCTATAGCTAACACGTCATACCGCCGCGGAGATCCCGCTAACAAGTAGCGGGATGACGAGGTTTACCTTATCGGATTACGTCATACCGCCGCGGTATCTCAAAGCATAGATCCCGCTAACGGGTAGCGGAATGACAGTTTTTCAAATTGTCGGTAAATCTAAGTCAGTTTAGCTATAGCTCACGCTGCTTGGGTGACAATAGGAAAAAGTTTATTACTTAAGCTTAAAAAACGTGTATGATAGTGTTATTTCGCTCAAATCTTTTGTATTACTATCAAGCATTATCTCAGGATCTATATAGAAAGATACGGGCATAGCTGCTTTTTGTTTTGGTAGCAACATTTGCTCTTCAAAACAAAAGCATGCAATTTTATTGAAATACTTACCTGCTTTGAAAGGCGTAACATTATACACCGCCATTCCAAATGAAGGCTGATCAGATAGATTTTTTGCGTAATAAAAAGCTAAACTTTGTTCTCCTATGTTTACATCAACATAGTTAGTTTCTGATTTAAATTCCCAAGGTAGATCGGACATTATATCAGCATTGAAATGGATCCTGATCTTTTGGTTAGTTATATTTGTTGTTGTGTTAGTTACTTTTCTTATTGTGCCACCATACCCAGTAGCTTTACAAAAAATGCTATATAGAGGCACCGATGCATATGCAAGACATAACATCAATACAACTAGAGATATTAGAAAGAAAACTATAGAATTCTTACTGCCTTTCCTTAAAAAGGAAAACATCTAATCCCTATTGTTGAACAAGTTAAGTAACCTGAGTAGATTGAGAAATATATTAATAAAGTCAAAATAAAGATTAGTTGCACCGAGTATTGCCAATTTAGTAGTAGCAACTTCTGATCCGTCATTATGTTTATAATAAACGTCCTTGATTCTTTGAGCATCATACGCAGTCATTAAGGTAAATACTATTACTGATATAAACGATATTGCAAAGTAGAGAGGACTACTTCCAAGGAATAAATTTACTATAGACGCAATGATTAACCCCCAGATTCCCATAATCAAGAAAGAGCCCATACTTGTAAGATCTCTTTTTGTAGTATTACCATATAAAGCCATAGAGCCAAACATGATTGATGTAATGAAAAACGCCCTTGCTATATTTTCTGCAGTATAAACTATAAAAATATAAGATAAGGAAAGCCCCATTAACACTGAGAACGAGAAAAATATAGTAACGGCAGACTGAGCACTTAGGTGTTGAATTCTATAAGACATGTAGAACACCAATGCAACTGGAGATAACATTACCACAAGCGATAGGACGGGATTAGAATAAATCACCTGAAAAAGACCAGAAAACACCGTTAAAAATGCAACAAGTCCTGTGACGCCCAAAGCTAAAGCCATGTAATTGTATACTTTAGTTAAGTAACTTCTAAGCCCAGCACTATAATAAACGCCTTGAGAGCGAATATCCTGTTCATTTCTCATATAAGACATAATATAACTCCTTTTGTCCATTACTTAACACATTATAATATAAAACCACATTTTTATCAAGTGTTTTTATTATAAACAGCTATGCGCTGGCATTTGTTTTAATATAAATAGAATATAGGCCTATTGCCGCTGCATTTGAAACATTTAAACTGTTAATTGCATTTGACATTGGTATTTTTAAAAGATAATCACAGTTTTCTTTAACTAGTCTTCGTACCCCTTTCTCTTCAGAACCAAAAATAATTACTCTTTTTTTCTCAAAACTCTTTATTTCATCTATATTTTCTTTAGTATTGCAATCAAACCCATAACACCAGTAACCGACCTTTTTTAAATACTGCATAGTTTTTACTATATTTGTAACGTATATTAGCGGGACAATATCTAAAGCTCCACTTGCTGCTTTTGCAATAGATGCATTTTCACTCGGTGAATGGTTATGTGGTAAAACCAATGCGTTGACATTAAAACAAGCTGAAGTTCTTAAAATCGACCCAATATTGTGCGTGTCAGTGACTTGATCTAAAATGACTATAGTAGAGCTATCGTTCGAGCTTTCAGCTATTTCTTCGATGCTTAAGTTATAAAGAATAGGGGCAACATTTAAAGCAATTCCCTGATGGTTAGCACCTTTGGGTAAAACGTCATTAAGTATTTTGCTTTCTACTAATCGAACTTTAATGCCCTTACTGTCTACACATTGCCTAATTTCTTTTTTGTGCTCTCTATAGAAATTTTCTGTTGCTAACAGTTCTATACACCGCCTATTTTTATTCTTCAGTGCTGACATGCAGGTGTGCTTTCCATACAGCCAAAAATTCTCATTAGTTTTTGACGATTTCATCGTATTATCGAAAATCTGGTTTTTATAGAATAAGCAACATTTTACTATGTTTGAATATTGTTGTAAAATTATACAATTCGATTAATGCGTTTATGTCGGACGATGAGTTGGATTGGCAAAAAAATGTTAAGCCAATAAAATGTGGAAAAGTTACTTTGAAAGTTGATCATAAAGTAAATATAAAGTCTATGGTTGATAAAGGTACCTCCGACTTACAAGGGAATTTTCTTAATACCAATAATGGTAACTCATCATTTTGTCTTGACTACAACACAAAATCAAAGATTGATAGGGGTAAATATTTTATAAGCGACAAGCTTGATTTGCATGGCTATAATATAGAGGATGCTTACTGTAAATTGATAGATTTTATTATCAAAAATTATCGAGCAGGGAATAGATGTTTATTGGTAATTACGGGATACGGCAGTGCAACAAATAAAACAGACACTATAAAGAATAACTTAAATAAGTGGTTAAATGATACTAAAATCCAGTATATGGTTCTATACTACCAGCAAGCTACGAAAAAACATGGTGGTAAAGGAGCTTTTTATGTTTTATTAAGAAGGCTTAGGCCCTATTAGCTGCTTAAGTTTCCTTTTAAGCCTTAATTTTTCTTGTATAACCATACAGTGTTCGGCAGCGCGTGACGCGCAACTGTGCGAACATTGTGATTTGGGTCTACCAGGAAGGATGTCTCCCAGTACCTCTTTTCCCGTCATCCCGCTACGTGTTAGCGGGATCTCATTTCACTTTATGAGGGTGCCATCCGAGTAGCCCCTTTCTCGTCATCCCGCTACGTGTTAGCGGGATCTCATTTCACTTTATGAGGGTGTCATCCGAATAGCTTGACTACTTGGATCCAGATTGGATACTGAGTTGGTGAGTATAAAAGTATAGCTTCTACGTCATACCGCCGCGGTATCTCAGCCGCTAACAAGTAGCGGGGTGACGAGTTACTATACCGCTGCGAACCGTCATACCGCGATTTATTCCATAGCTGTACGAACATTCATTTTTGAAGGTAAACTGCACAGCAAATGGTGTCATTCCAGTGCTTGACACTGGAATCCAGCCGGCTTTGTTGCATCGCTAGCTATGATGGATTAAAGATAAAAAAGGTGGAGAATATCAGTAGCTTATTATTCTGGTATTTATAACAAGAACGGTCAGTGAATACCTAAATTTGAGTAAAAGAAATTTCACTACCACTCACTAATCCGGCTAAAATTCAAGAATTTCAATGCTTTAGCTATTTTCAATAGAATTAAATTTATTAATATAAATAACAAGTTATAGCTCTTTTTACAATAATCCGAACAGACCGTAATATGCTACTGGCCTGCTATAGCCATAAACACATATCTTATCGCATTCGGACTATTATAAGAAAGGCTATACTATTCTTAAATTTGATCAGATTGATTGCAAAAAAAACAAGATTTTCAATAAGTTGCTTATAATCCTAATTATAGTTAGCCTTTCATAAGTAGCGATGCAACAAAGCCATTCCAGCGTCACGCGCTGCCATGTGATATACAATTTCCTTCGAATTACAACGTACGTGCGCTCTATATGCACTTGATTGACAAATGCTCTCTTATCAAAATCTCAAGAATCTGCACTATATTTAATGCTGCGCCTTTGCGCAGGTTGTCAGCCACTATCCACATATTTAATCCGTGCTCAACAGTATTGTCTCTTCTAATACGCGATACATATACAGCATTCTCCTGTACAACATCAATTTGAGTTATGTATTCACTATCTTCACGCCTGTTGTACACTAAAACTCCACTATCTTCGGCTTCACTTAGCACTTCACGAGCTTGTTCTTCAGTGATATGTTGATCAAATTCCACATTTACTGCCATAGCGTGACCGATAAAGACGGGTACCCTTACACAAGTTGCAGTAACTTTTATATCTTCCTCTAAAATTTTTTTTGTCTCCTCTTGCATTTTCCATTCCTCTTCTGTAGAGCCATTTTCCATGAATTCTCCTACATGGGGAATGCAATTGAATGCTATTTGCTTAGAGAATATCTTGGGTTTTTTAGCTTCGTTCATAAAGATTTTTTTTGTCTGGTCATAGAGCTCATCCATTGCTGCTTTGCCTGCACCAGAAGTTGATTGATAAGTTGAAGCAACGATTCTCTTTATTTTTGCTTTTTGGTGTAATAGATGTAGTACTAGCAGCATCTGTATTGTAGTACAGTTTGGATTGGATATTATGTTGTGGTTTTTATATTCCATAATTTTTTCTTTATTAATCTCTGGAATAATGAGTGGCACACCCTCTTTCATTCTAAAATGGGAACTGTTATCTATCACGATGCATCCAGCCTGTGTTGCAATTGGTACATACTCTTCAGAAACATGAGATCCAGCACAGAAAATGGCTACATTAGTTCCAACGAAGTCATAATCCTCAAGGCATAAAACTGTTAACTCTTTGTCACCAAAGCTCACCTTCTTCCCTTCTGATTTTTTCGATGCAAGTGCAATAACGCAATCTATCGCCTCATCTTGAAATTCAGCAAGCGTGCTTAATACCTCACGCCCTACTCTTCCGGTTGCTCCAATAACAGCAATTTTGTATCTCATATAGATGAACCTCTAATTTTAAAGTTCTATTATATTTTTACTGACAAAATTTACAATTGTTTTAATATTTTTACCTTGCAATTAATTGTAATTTAGCTATTATTATGCAATATTAGTAATATTACATAATGAAATGAAAGATGAGTAAGGAATACGATGAAACTAAGGTTAAACCTGCAATGTCTACACCTCAAGGGCCTGAAGGAACCAATGGATCAAAGGCCCAAAGTGTTCTTTCGAATAAAAGAAAGCCTACAATAAATTTTGATGATAAAAAGTATGGTGTAAAAACCTCTAAAATAGACCAACAGTCTCTAAACAAAAGACAAGAATCTTCAAAGCTAAGAGATCTCTTAAGGTCAATACCAATAATAAGGAGATTTTTAGCAAGGATTTTCACACCTGAAAAAATAGAAATCATCAGTAACCCTATATATGACAACATGGAAGCATATAAAAAATCGCAGGAAGATTACCCTAGTAAGATAAAAGATGAAACTAGTATAGATGATGAACACACAAAAGAAGTAGATAGTAAACTTGAGAAGGGTAATGTTGAACAAGTGGACAACAAGAAAAGTCGTAGTTCATAAATATCAATCATTTAAAAATTATCTCTAGTTATAACATTGTATCTGTTCAGATGCATGGCTCATGTACAAATATTGAAACAAAAATTCCAGTGCTCCTTTCTCGTCATCCCAGTGCGTGACACTTGTATCTTTATGATGTGAGGCATTAGAGCTAAAATACCTCACAGGGAGGGTGAAGCTGATGCGACACTAATGCCATTAAGCCAGATTTTGCTTCCCTCCCATAGAGTTAAAGACTGAACAGTATCTTTTGGAATTATATCCCGTATTACAAGGTTAGTCTAAACTCTCAGTTTATTTATAGTCTTGGAGGCAATTTTATGCAAGTAAATGCTATTTTGGGTGTGGATATTTCAAAAAAGAAATTTGATGTTTGTTTGTTAGTGGACAGTAAAAAACGACACAAAGTCTTTCAAAATAATCAAGATGGTTTTGCAAAACTTGTAGTTTGGTGCAATGGCCATGGAGCAAATCTTACTCATTTATGTCTTGAAGCAACTAGTTGGTATGGAGAAGATTTAGCTACTTTTATGCACGATTTAGGACATAATGTCAGTATAGTAAACCCAGCCCAAATCAAAGCTTTTGGCAAAAGTGAGCTGCTCAGAAATAAGACAGATAAATCAGATGCAGCTATGATAGCTAGATTTTGTATCGCCAACAAACCTGCTCTTTGGAAGCCCATTGCACCTGAAATGAGGCATTTGAGGGAGCTTTACCGTTGCATGCAATCGCTAAAAGATGATAAGGTGCAACAGACAAATCGCTTGGAAAACAAAAATATGCATTCCAGTTGCAAAGAAGCTATATCTAAAGTAATTTTGGCAATAGAGGAGCAAATTATTGTTCTCGAAAAAGAAATTAATGAGCATATAAATAACTATCCACATCTAAAAAATATGGTGGAAAACCTTAAGACTATAAAAGGTATAGGATATCTTACTGCTGTTGCTGTTGTCGCAGAAATGCCATCAGTTGATAACTTTGACAATGCTAAACAATTTACAGCTTTTGCTGCCAGGACATTATCAATCGGGATCGTCAGTAAGTAAGAGAAGTTGCATATGCAAAATAGGATCTGAGCGTATTCGAAAAGCTCTTTATATGCCAGCTATAGTAGTCAAAAACCATAATAATCATTTTCAAAAGTTTTGTCAGCGTCTAGCAAGTAAAGGCAAATGTCCAAAAGTCATAGTTCTTGCGTTAATGCGAAAATTAATGCATGTCTTTTTTGGTATTCTTAAAAATAATCAACCATTTAATTGTAATTTTGTTGGATAATTTGTTTGACAGCAGAGACAGTATCTGGGATCCAGATTGGGCACTAAGTTGGTAAACACGAAAGCGATTAATCCTTTACAACGTTTTTGATGGAACTGCGCGAAAGAACTGGATGCCAGTGTCACGCACTGGCATGACACCCATTTCTTCCTATAGTTGTCTTTTCTCGTCTACCTTATTTTGCCACTCTGCTGAACAGATACATAACATTTGCTATACAGAAACTCTGCGATACCAAAATAAATAAAGAGGTACGCCACTTGCAGTGAATAAGCTTGCGATCAGCAAGGTATTCACAGAAGTTTCAAATATTACCCAGCAGCAAAAGGTTGTTGCTATACTGCCAATTAAAAATTTGTAACAACTCTTTTCTTGCACAATAACTTTGAGAAAAGCAAGACTGCATGCAAGGTAAACAAATAAAAATGAAACTACAGAAAAGTCGATAATTGATGTGATCTGCTTAGCAAAATTGTTGCTTGAAGTGAGGATTAGTAAAGTTGCAGTTCCAACTGAGCTAGTTGTTATGCCCCAGAAAGGAGAACCGTGCTTGTTTCTTTGAGCAAAAAACTGTGGCATCAGTTTATCTTTTGCAAGGCCAAGGGCCACTTGTCCACTAGCTAGTACCCAAGCGTTTAAAGTACCAACACAAAAAATGAACGCAGTTATAGAAATAATCAAGTGCCAATTGCCAGAGGCCATAATTTTTATTGCGTCAACATATGGTGCTCTTGAACTTGCTAAATCATTGCCATTTATTAATCCCATAATTGCAAGATTGTTGATAAAATACACAACAGCAACAGAGATTGTTCCAAGTACCACAGCTCTTGGTATTGTTCTAGCTGGATTATCAACTGACCCTGCAGGTGCTGTTGCCAATTCAACTCCAATAAAACCCCATAGAGTAATAAGTGTAGAACGGGCAAGAATCTGCGATGTTGTAAGATTTGATATTTCTTCACTTATGATGAAGTTATTTCTATCAAAAAAAAACAATGCTGCTATAGGTATTACAAGCAATACAGAAATTTTTATCACCGTCAATAAAAACTCAACACGTCCAGCAGTAGCTACTCCTCTAAAATTTATTAGTGTAATAATTGTAAGTAATAACATCTCTAAAAACAGATGTACGTTTTGAATATCTTCATGGAAAAATGGTGTAAGATAACCAACACCCACAACTATTACGGCTGTTGTGCTAACCCATGAGATCACCCAATACGTCCAACCAACAAAAAAAGCTGCAGCAGGGCCAAAAGCATGCTTTACATAGACGTGAGGGCCACCCGTTTCCGGAAATTTTGCGCAGAGTGAGGCAAAAACTAAAGCAAGAGATATAGCACCAAGCCCTGATATTATCCAGCTTATAAGGCTATACATGCCATATGGAGCAAGGCTAATTGGAAGCATAAAAATTCCAGAGCCAATTTGGCTGCTAATCACTAAGGCAAAAATAGCCCAAAAACCTATTTTATTTGACACAATAATTCTTATCTAAATAGATTAACAATATACCCTAAACTCAGAAATTTCAATTGATCTTTTAACATAAAAACTTGCATTTTTTTCAATTTATTCCTAAAATAGATTATATTAACAGATTATTAAGAGGGGGTTATGAATCCGAGATTAAAAGCATTTTTGGTTGTTTGTAGTATTATTGCATTTTTGATTGCACTTTTGTTTCTCGTGTATTATTTAAATCTTCTTGTTAACTATATCCTTGACCCGATTCTAGTTCGTCCCTTTGAAAGATTATACAAAAACTTAATTGTTGATGGTCTTTATGCCTATTTATCTACAAGCACTTCTAGCCCTGCACTAGCATTTTTGGCTACAGGTTTTATTGTTATTGCTGCGTTTATTTGCCTGAATAAAATGCTTCTTCCCTTGCAAGAGAAGATCATAAACAACTATACCTCCTTTAAAAACAACAATATTGATAGCAATAGCATGTTGTTTGAGGTTTATAAAGATCCAACAATAAAATTAAAGGACAAAATCTTATTCTTCAGTATACACTTGATATATTACCTACAGCTTCCATTTTTGTATATTGCATCAAAGGTATCAGCTCTACGTGGGTTTCTTATATTTAATTTTGGTTTATTATTGTTAAATTATGCACTGCTAATTCCAGTAGCACTTCTTGAGTTAATAAAATATCCATCAGTAAAACTCTTTTCACCTTTGGGTTTGAATGTAAAGCAGCTAAGCTTTTTGTTTAATGTAAGTGATGTGGGCACTAGTAGTCAGAACGTTCACACGAGTAGTTTTCAGCAAAGCGTTATTGAATGTGCCAAAAAATTAAAGGAAGAACATGGTACGCCGTTAAATGAGTTGGATGAAGAGTTTAAAAGTTATATAAGCGGTTTAACAAGTCAGCAAAAACGAATGATAGAACCTTATCTAAGATTGGATGGTTATGAAACTGGGGAGTGGGTAAATTGGGTAGATTCACAAACCGGATTGACATTGACACAGGCTATAAATTTAGTTTTAATTGCGGCAAGAGAGCAAAATGCAGACGTAGAACTATTGAAATCTATATTACTGGTTCGCTTTGAAGAAAGTAACCGCCAATGTGGTCCTGGAATGCTTCTCCGTATTATTTATGCATTAAGTGGCCTTGAAGCAGAAAACAACTTTGCAGCTCAACTGGAGCCTCAGCTAATGGGGAAGTTGGCTGGTAATGCTACTAAAAGATTTCTTGAGAAATATGTGGATAAGCACTACCATAAAATAAAAGTTTTGAAAGAAAATTTTGATAATTTGTATTCACCAAGTTCTGGGGTGGATTTGAGCAACATGAGTGATGAAGTAAAGGATGGCATTTCCTATACAAGAGATGCTATAAAAGAATTTGTGTTTAAGGAATTATATGTAAAGTTTTATAACGACTATGGAGAACATATTCGGAGAGGGCAGATAAAACAAAGGTTAAGGGAGTTAATAACGGATGAAGTCGTAGACGCGGCAATATATTCTAAAATAGATGAAATAGAAATCCCTGCAGAACCACCTACTTATCTTGAAAGAGTAAAAGCATTTTTTGGAGGTCATGCAAGGTCTTCTGCTGCTTAGTGGTTTAGTTCGTGCTATATAGCTAAACTAACTTAGATTTACTGACAATTTTAAAACAACACATTCGTCATTCCGCTACTAGTTAGCGCCGCGGCGGTATGACGTGTTCTATAGCTTTGTCTTCCCTTTTCTGAATGGCTTGCAAGCTGCTATCTCTACAAAAACTATATTTTTCTTCAGAAGAGAGTTATATTGTAACTATGGACAAAATAATCATAAAAAAATTTGGTGGGACTTCGCTAACTGATTTAAACCGAGTTGCAAATTTGATAAAAAACGATATTGAGAAAGGTTGTAATGTAATCGTTGTTGTATCTGCTGTTGCAGGATTTACTGACCAAATGGTTTTTCAGGCTAGGCAAATCTCAAATTTAAGTTATAGACAAGAGTTATCAGAGTATGACGTTATGCTTTCAGCAGGAGAACAAATCTCTTGCGGTCTATTAGCTATCACTCTCCAATCGATCGGAGTTAATGCTAAATCGTGGCTTGCCTGGCAGTTACCAATTGTAACTGATGATTTTTATTCTGAGTCTAAAATAAAAACAATAAAGATTGAACGTGTGAAAAGATCTTTTGCTGAGGGTTATACTGCTGCGATCATTGCTGGTTTTCAGGGTATAAATGATGATAGAATCACTACTTTTGGAAGAGGAGGCTCTGATATATCAGCAGTTGCCTTCGCGGTAGCCTTTGGTGTTAGAACTTGCGAAATTTTTACTGATATTGATGGAATATATACAGCAGACCCGAGAATTGTTCCAAAGGCACGCAAGCTCAAATTTATCTCTTACGATGAAATGTTGGAAATGTCGTCATCTGGTGCTAAAATATTGCATAATCGTTCAGTACAACTTGCAATGAAACATGACATTAAAGTGCAAGTGCTATCCACTTTTAAGGAAGTAGAAGGCACCACAGTGCTACACAAAAGGGATGTACTAGAGAGATACTTAATTACTGGAATAACTTATAGCACTAATGAAGCTCTTGTAACTTTCACTAACCTTGCAAATAACTTGCGTACTTTAAGAGATATAGCAGGAGCAAACGTTAAAATTGATATGATACATGGGTCAAGTTTTGTTATCTCCAAATTTGATATTGATTTAATGGAAAAGTTACTGAATAAGAATGAAAATTATGCTATAAACGATAATGTAGCTAAAATTTCAATAATTGGTATTGGTGTTATGTCTAACACTGAAGTGATGCACCGCACACTCAAGGTTTTAAGCGAAAAAAAGATAGAAATACTTGCTATCACAACATCTGAAATCAAAATCAGTATAATTGTTCAAAAAGAATGCGCTGTAGCTTTAGTCAAAGATCTACATACTGAGTATGAGCTTGATATGCAGCACTAGGATAGGCTTGACGTCCAGTTGTCTAAGAGTATGTCTTGAAAAGGAATGAGGAAAAAAATATGATAGTGTAAGTAAAAAATAGGAGGGAAAATTGTATCCAAGTGATATAAGTGATAAGGAATGGGAAATTTTGGAGCCACATGTTGCACAAGGAAAGATAGGGAGGCCAAGAAAGCACAATATCAGAACAATTATTAATGCAATAAGGTATATAATGAGAGGTGGTTGTCAATGGAGAATGCTGCCGAAAGATTTTCCTCCATGGAAGACAGTGTATGACTATTTTCTCAGGTGACGTAGTAATGGCAAATTGGAAAAAATACATAATATGCTAGTAAAAGAGGTAAGAAAAATGTTTGGTAAAAATGAAACACCTTCAGTAGGAATAATTGACAGTCAATCAGTAAAAACCACTCAAAAAGGGGATCCAGAGGATATGATGCTGAAAAAAAATAAAGGGTAGAAAACGTCATATTGTTGTAGATACAGTGGGCTTAATTATTGCGGCTGATGTTCATAGTGCAAGTGTTCAAGATCGTGATGGTGCTCTAAATCTTTTCACTCAAGCTAAATACAAGGCTCCAACTTTACGTAAGTTTTTTGCTGATCAAGGATACATAGCAAAACCGCTGTTTATTGGAGACAGGATACGATTACCAAGAAAGCTGTTGATGTTACAGGATTTTTCGACAATCTGGACCACAATTTAGCACTGCAGGCTATCAAGAAGCACACAGACTGCAAATGGGTCATACTGTATGTTGAAAGGTGGATGAAATCCCCTATTCAGCAAGCAGATGGCAGTAAGGTAGTTAGGGAAAAAAGGAGTTCCGCAAGGAGGTTCAATAAGCCCAATCATTTCAAACATATTTATACACCATGCATTTGATATATGGATGAAACAAAATCACCCAACAGTACCATTTGAAAGATATGTGGATGATGCGATAGTGCACTGCAGAACTAAAAGACAGGCAGAATTTATGCGAGCAGCAATCGAAGAAAGATTGGCACAATGTAAGCTAAAATTGCAACCTGATACCAATGCCATTCCAAAACTCCATCATTATACTGCCTTAGTATAACCTTCTCACTTCTATTGTCTATTTGTTTGTTATGTAATAGAAATTGGTATGAGATTGAAGAATTAAGTGTGAACGGTTACAGAATTTTTGCCAGGAGAAACATATAGTTGAAGTAATTCAGATTTGTAAGATATGTTTATCTGCAATTATAGCTTCAACAGTAGGCAATGTTGCTTTTAATTACCTCAACATTTTCTCTTGGCAATTCTTTAATGAACCGAGAAGTGCGCATCGGTTGCCACTGGTTGTTAATTTCCCTCCTATCTGCACATGAAATGATTAACCTTTCCTTTGCCCTGGTTATGCCAACATATGCAAGTCTTCTTTCTTCTTCTAAAGCTTTACCACTTTTGTCATCAAAAGATCTTTGATGAGGAAATAATCCCTCTTCCCAACCAGGTAGAAACACGCACGGGAATTCAAGTCCTTTGGCTGCATGAAGAGTCATAACATATACGGTGTCATCGTTATTCATATTATCCACTTCCATCACCAGACTTATATGCTCCAAGAAAGTTGTGGCATTATCGAAATTTTTTAAAGATGAGATGAGCTCTTTAACATTTTCTATTCGTGCTAAGCCTGTTACCTCCTCATTTTCAAGCATTTCAATATATCCTGATTGGTTTGCTACGATTTTAACGAATTCATGCAGTGGTTTTACGCTTACTATTTCTTCCCAAGCTTTAATTTTATTTAAAAAATCGTTGAGTGAGAGTTTAATTCTTTCGGTTACCTGATTACTATTAACTAATATTTTTGCTGCCTCAAAAAAAGAAATTTTGTTATCCTGAGCAGTCGTGTATATTTTCTTTAGAGTTGTAGCTCCTATGCTTCTTTTTGGCCGATTTACTATCCTTTCGAAAGCTAAGTCATCGTTATTGTTTGTAACAAGTCTTAAATATGCAATTATATCCCTGACTTCCTGACGTTCGTAGAATTTTACGCCACTTATAATCTTGTAGGGAATTGAATATTTTATAAAATACTCTTCGAGAACTCTAGTTTGAAAAGTGGCCCTTACCAGCACTGCAATGTCACTAAATCTGTATTTATTGAGTTTCAATATCTGTTCGCTTATGAACCTTGCTTCAGCTTTCCCATCCCATAATTTTATTAGATTTACCTTTTCCCCTTCAATGTTTGTTGTCCACAATTTTTTTTCTAAGCGAGTCTTATTGTGATTGATAACATATGACGCAGTTGCAAGTATGTGGGATGTTGACCTGTAGTTACACTCTAGTTTAACGGTTTTTGCATTTTTAAAATCATCAGAAAACTTCAAAATATTTTCAACTTCTGCACCACGCCAACTATATATCGACTGGTCATCATCTCCTACACAGCAAATATTTGAGTGCTCTTTTGCAAGGTATTTTAGCCAAAGATATTGTATCGCATTTGTATCTTGATATTCATCTACCATGACATATTTAAACTTGTTTTGGTAGTAGGACAGAACTTCGGTCTTTTGATTAAAGAGCTGTATGTTATATAGCAATAAGTCACCAAAATCGACAGAATTAAGGAATTTCAACCTTTCCTGATACTGGTGATAGACCTTGAGTGCAGTTACATATACTGGCCTAAATGATTGAATATCTTCCACTTCAGATGGCAATAAGCACTTCTCTTTCCATTGCTGAATAATATTCATAATGGTCTTACATTTTTCTGATAGGTAATCAGGGCTTATTTCATTGATAATATTTTTTATTACCTGTAATTGGTCATCCACACCAATGATTGTAAAATTGGGGTTTAAGCCCACAATTTCTGCGTGCAGGCGCAAAATTTTTGCTGCAATTGCATGGAAAGTGCCAAGCCATGGTATGTTTGTGCCCGTTAGCTCAAGTACCCTTGATACCATCTCATTTGCTGCTTTATTTGTGAATGTAACAGCTAATATTTCATCAGAATAAGCGTGACCATTTCTAATTATGTGTGCTATTCTTGAAGTAATCGTTCTTGTTTTTCCGGTTCCGGCTCCTGCCAATATTAAAACCGGTCCATCTATGTTAGTTACAGCTGATTGTTGTTCTGGATTTAGCAGTGAGAGATAATCGTTCATCGTAGCCCTATAGATTATAACTTCGTAAAGTTAAACCTATGATTGAAATATTGTAAAGGTTTTATTGAATAGAACAGTTAAAGAATGCTTCACTCAAGTACTATATATTTAAACGTAGGTTTTACATCTATTTTGTTTTAGTAGTTTCAGGTGTATGTCGAGTAACAACAACTTGATTTGAGGTATTGGCACCAGTTGTTGGGTGAATAGGTGGAGTTTGGAATGGCTTATATGTACGGTTTAGTTCCTTCATTTCTATTTCTTCAACTTCAACAAGGGGTTTTTCTTTTGGGGTATAGCGATTATGCGTTGCAGGTCGTTCAGTGAGATTTTCATATGTTTCTTTCAACCAAGTTCCGATATCATACATAAATCCATACGCTTTTTCTTTAAATTCTCTCAATGATCTACTGAAACTTGCTAGTGTGTTATTAAAGTAAATTGTCATATAGTCTCTTGTGGTGTATTGATAACTTTCTCCATCTAGTCTGCTACTTTGTGCGTTAGAACTATTGTTGCTTTTAAAATAACCAAATATGTTGTACATTTTGAGCCGCCATTAATTACTAACATACACATATTATATATTGATAAATTAAGGATTTAGTGTATTGATTAAGCACTTAGAAAGCGCTCTGTATAATAATTTAAAATGGAGCTGGAGCTTTGTAGTACAATGTTTTCAAACGTTTAATATAATATTGACTTTACAACGATAGTCACTTTAAATTAGTAACTATTGTTGCAGTTAAAGTATCAATGCCTTTTTTCTTTTATTTTTTTGCAATTCTTAGCATTTTATCTGCTGTATGCGTAATTAGTGTAAGAAATCCTGTGCATGCAGTATTATTTTTAATTTTCACCTTCGTTAACTCTGCAGTGCTTTTCATTCTCCTTGGAGCTGAATTCATCGCTATGATGGTACTGATAGTATACATCGGTGCAGTTGCAGTGTTGTTCCTCTTTGTAGTTATGATGCTCGATATTGACTACATAAGATTGCGCCAGGGTTTTGCGAAGCATTTCACTCTTGGTGCTATATTGTGTGGTGTGTTTTTTTTGATTATCAGTTTTGTAATCCGCAGCTCAACGCTGAATATAAGTAATGTTATAAACTATAATGCCAATAACGTGAAAGCTATCGGTAATTTGCTCTACACTGACTACATGTACGCTTTTCATCTTTCTGGAATTTTGCTACTTGTTGCAATTGTCGGTGCAATTGCTCTTACTTTGCAGGACAAGAAAAAAGGAGTTAAAAAACAGAATGTATTAAAGCAATTGACGCAATCTTCATCTGTAAAATTGGTTAAGGCTAAATTTGGAAAAGGAGTGGAATGGAAATAGGATTAAATCATTTTTTGATAGTTGCTGCTATTTTGTTCACTGTTGGGGTGTGCGGTATTTTCATCAACCGTAAGAGCATAATCAATATATTGTTATCAATAGAAATATTATTGTTGGCGATTAACATCAATCTAGTTGCTTTTTCTGCCTTTATGAATGATATAGTTGGGCAAATTTTTGTGATGTTTGTGTTGACTGTTGCGGCAGCAGAGTCAGGAGTTGGGCTTGCAATATTGGTTGTATATTATAGAAGCCGTGGCAATATAGATGTTGAACAAGCAAATTTAATGAAAGAATGAAAGTATGATGGATATACTGAAATTAATAGTATTTTTGCCACTTTTTGGTTCGCTATTTGCAGCACTTTTTAGAAAAAGTCAGTTAGTTACAACGGCAGGGATTGGAATATCTGCAGTTTTATCTTGGTATGTTTTTCTCACCTTCTCTGAAAATTATCACTTGAGTTTATTTCCTTTGTTTTCATTGAGCATCTTAAAAGTAAATTGGGCAATTAGTGTGGATGCTCTCTCATCCTTAATGCTTATTGTTATTACCACCGTTTCACTGGTAGTACATCTCTACTCTATCGGTTATATGGAGCATGATAAGGGGAAGTCGAGGTTTTTTTCTTACCTATCGCTATTTACGTTTTGCATGATTGTGCTGGTTGTAAGCGATAATTTCGTGCAGCTTTTTTTTGGCTGGGAAGGGGTTGGCCTATGTTCTTATTTACTCATAGGATTTTGGTTCCAAAAATATTCTGCAAATAATGCAGCAATTAAAGCATTTGTTGTGAATAGGGTAGGAGACTTTGCACTATTGATTGGAATCTTTCTTATTTATTATACATTTCACTCTTTGAATTTTACTGAAGTTTTTGACACAACTGATCTTCTTGGCACGCAGAACATTAGGGCATTCTGCTGTGAATTCAAAGTAACTCATATAATATGCATATTACTTTTTATTGGCTGTATGGGTAAATCTGCACAGCTTGGTTTACATGTTTGGTTGCCAGATGCAATGGAAGGGCCAACTCCTGTTTCTGCACTTATTCACGCAGCAACGATGGTAACAGCAGGTATATTTTTAGTAGCAAAGTGTTCTCCATTGTTTGAGTTATCAAATGTGACACGAGAATTAATAATTATTGTTGGTGCACTTACTGCTTTTTTTGCAGCCACCGTTGCGATTACTCAGAATGATATAAAAAAAATAATTGCTTATTCAACCTGCAGTCAACTTGGTTATATGTTCATGGCATGTGGGCTTTCTGCTTACAATGTTGCTATTTTTCATTTAATGACACACGCTTTTTTTAAAGCTCTACTATTTCTTGGTGCTGGCAATGTAATTCATGCAATGCATCATGAGCAAAACATTCAGAAAATGGGAAATTGCTGGAAGAAAATCCCTTGCACTTACACTCTCATGTGGATTGGATCTCTTGCACTTTCTGGAATATTTCCATTTGCAGGTTGTTACTCAAAGGATTTGATAATTGAACATGCTTATAGCACGGATAGCTTTGCTTTTGTAATAAGCTTAGTTGTTGCATTCTTCACAGCGTTTTACTCTTGGAGGTTATTGCTTCTTGTGTTCCACAGCCAAAAACAAAGTAAAATTAATATACATGAGGCACCAAAGATTATGCTTATACCATTACTGATACTTGCTTTTGGTTCGGTATTTTCTGGAGTGTGGGGAGCAAATATTTTGAACATAACTAGTAATGCGTTTTGGAAATCAAGTTTAGTAGTTATTGATGAGCATGGAGTTCATAATTTCTTTATAAAACTACTGCCAACCTTAGCAAGCCTAAGTGGAATAGCACTTGCGTACCTAATTTATCAATATCAAGTAATTAGGCAAATTAAGAGTAAATTTTTACTTAAGTTTTTGCAGAATAAATGGTACTTTGATGAGGTGTATGAGTTTGTTATCATTGCACCGATAAGGTTTATGTCTAGGCTTCTATGGAAGTTTGATGTTAAGGCTATTGATTCATTTGGGCCAAATGGTATTGTAAGGTTGGTTAATGAATGTTCAAAAAGTTCTATAAAGTTGCAAACTGGTTATATATTTGATTATGCATTTATTATGTTTGTTACTTTAATAATCGGTGCTTTATATATTATTGGAATTAAATAGAAGGTGTTGTTACTTAGTATATTCTTGCTTCCACTGATAGGAGCGTTGATTTTATCTTTAATCAGGATTAATCATCAATCTATACACCTAAGATTCCTTGCCCTATTTTTTGCTGTACTTCCATTTTTGTTTAGCATTGTAGCTTGTATAGAATTTGATTATAACAATGCGGACTTTCAGTTTGTCAGCTACCCAATTAGAAATGTTGGAATAGGGATAGATGGTATATCGTTGCTTTTCCTTCTGCTTACAACTTTCTTGTTTGTAATTTGTATACTCTACAACTGCAAAATGAGTTATACGACCCTCAGTCCATATATGGCATTGTTTCTACTGCTTGAGAGTTTTGTAGTCGGTTTTTTCGTTTCACTGAATGCTATAAGCTTTTATGTGTTTTTTGAAGCTGTTTTAATACCAATGTTCTTTATTATTGGCATTTGGGGAGGAAAACACAGGGTATATGCAACGTTTAAGTTGTTTCTTTATACATTAACTGGCTCATTATTATTTCTACTTGGATTGGTTTACATCTATAACATTTTTGGAACGTTTAATATACAAAAATTAGCTACATTAGTGCCAAGCCTTGATCTTGAAGTGCAGTCATTGCTGTGGATTGCATTTTTTATTTCTTTTGCAATAAAAGTACCGATGTTTCCATTTCACACTTGGCTTCCTGATGCGCATGTGCAATCACCAACTTCTGGATCTGTGATTTTAGCTGGCTTGCTTATTAAAATGGGGGGATATGGATTTTTAAGGTTTTCTATTCCAATGCTTCCTCAGGCAAGTTTGTATTTTTCAAATTTCATTGTTGTGCTGAGCATTATTGCGGTGATATATGCTTCTCTAGTTGCGTTTGCTCAAGATGATATAAAGAAGTTAATAGCTTATTCTTCAATAGCACATATGGGGATCGTTACTGCTGGCCTCTTTTCATTTTGTGAGGAAGGAGTACTGGGTAGCATATTTCAAATGATTAGTCATGGCCTTATTTCTGCTGCTTTATTTTTGTGTGTTGGAATGCTATATACTCGAACTGGAACTTTGGAGATTGCAAAATATTTTGGCATAGTAAACACAATGCCAAAATTTGGTTTTATGTTCATTTTATTTTCAATGGCTTCAATAGGGCTACCTGGAACATCTGGATTCATAGGTGAGTTTTTGGCTATGGTTGGAATGTTTAAGAGCATAGGGTTTTTTACAGGATTTATCGCACTTGGCACTATTTTAAGCGCAGTTTATATGCTGAATTTATGTAAGCAAATAATATGGGGGGTTAGCTATTCTAAATTATTAAATAACCGCTTGGATAGCATAGAATTTTCTGTCTTAATTCTGCTTGCAGTGTTTGTTATTTTGCTTGGATTCTACCCAACCCTTGCACTGAATTATTTGAAGCCATGTATGGCAAATTTGTTAGTCAAATATGATGCGCTATGAATTATATACAGATATTGCCGGAAACGTTCTCTATTATCTCCTCGTTCGTGTTGCTGCTGCTTGGGATTATATTTAACCGCCGAACTATCAACTTATTAGCACTTGGCTGCACAGTGGTAACTTTGATTATTTTAATTCTTTCGGCAGAAAACAATGAAATTTTTCTCTTTAATTCGTTGTTAAAACTCAATTTATACATCAGGTCAGCCCAAGGGTTAATTCTCAGCACAGGAATTTTAATACTTTTGATGCTGAATTTATCAAAATATGACTATAAATATGAATTTTCAATACTGATTCTTTTTGCGCTATTTGGCATGATAACTTTGGTTTCAGCAAATAGTCTGATTTCTTTTTATTTAGCTTTTGAGTTGATGAGTATATCTTTGTATGTTCTTGCGAGCTTTAATAAAGATTCAGCTTATTCATGTGAAGCAGGAGTGAAATATTTTACACTTAGTGCACTATCTTCCTGCATTATGCTATATGGAATGTCGCTGCTTTATGGATATACAGGACAAGTCAATTTCTCTGAGCTCGGTTCATTCTTGCAAAGCCATCAGATAACTTATGGAATAGTCTTTATCCTAATTGGTTTGTGTTTCAAGCTTGCTATTGCTCCTTTTCATATGTGGGCTCCAGATGTCTATCAAGGTGCACCTACCATAGTAACTGCGTTTTTTTCTACAGCTCCAAAAGCTGCACTTGTAACATTTTTAATTCGATTGATGAATGAAGAGTTAGTAAATGTAAAAAGTTATGTTCAGCCTATTTTCTTATACGTTTCAGCATTGTCTGTGCTTATCTCAGCTTTTGGGGCCTTGCGTCAGCAAAACTTAAAAAGGCTGCTTGCTTACAGTTCAATTGGTCACATTGGTTTTATATTTGCTTCACTTTCTATTTTTACACAAGCAGGAACAGATAGTGCCTTAATGTATCTGGTGATATATATCATCACAAGCATAGGGCTATTCTCATATCTCGTACAAATTGACGATGACGATTGTGATATTGCAAACTTGTCTGGTATAGGGAAGAAACGCCCAATTGTAGCATTTCATCTTTCTGTGCTGTTACTCTCGATGTCGGGAATACCTCCACTTGCAGGTTTTGTCGCTAAATTTTTTATATTCAAAAGTTTAATAAATTCTGGCTTTATCAGCCTGTCTTTGATCCTTGTAATAGCGAGTGTGATATCATGCTACTATTATTTAAATATCATGAAAGTTATGTATTTTGATAAAGCTAGTGGTAATAAGGTTGCTTATTCTAAGGGTCTATTCATTATTACTTCAGTTGCTTCACTGATCAACCTCGTTCTTTTCTTGTACGTTTTACTCACTCATTGAACTAAAGGACTGACAAGGTGATCCCTGAGGGTTTTCATATTCATCATTACAAAGAAGTTTCAAGCACTAATAAAGAAGCGTTGGATTTAATTGATAAAGGAATATCAAATGAAACCGTTATTATTGCCGACAAACAAACAGAGGGTAGAGGGCGTACCGGAAAAAGTTGGATTTCTCCCGAGGGTAATTTTTATGCAAGTTTGGTAATAAACCTCTTTAACGATTATCTGAATGAAAGCCAGCTTTCGGTGTCATTCCAGCGCGTGACGCTGGAATCTAGAAAAAAAGAAGAATGGATCCCAGTGTCAAGCACTGGGATGACATCAGAGGGCATTGGGATGACAGAGAAGGGTTTGGTGAATAAAATTGCGGATGTTAGCAAATTAACAGAATTGACTTTTGTTACTGCTCTTGCTGTTGGAAATACTATACTGTCATTTATAAATGGTCTAAATCTCCAGTATAAGTGGCCAAATGATGTCCTTATTGATGGCAAGAAAATAAGTGGAATATTGCTTGAAAAAAGATCCAATTCGAATTGGCTCATTATAGGAATTGGAATTAATGTCAATCATGCACCACTTCCAGGAACAACGTGCATTAGCAATTACGGTGAGTCTGTATCTAACATAGATCTATTAAAGAAATTAATAATAAATTTTAATAAGCTAAGAAAGCAATGGCTGTTTGATGGGTTTTATGCTATAAGAAAAATGTGGCTCACAAGAGCATTCAAGATGAACGAGCAAATCAGTGTAAAGTTAGCTGACAAATTGCATGAAGGAATTTTTGCTGATATAGATAAAAGTGGTAAATTGGTGTTGCAGCAAAAGGATGGAAGCTTAATTTATTTTGATGCAGGTGAGTTATTTATTGGCAGTGCATTATGAATACGTATGTAATTTTTGCTTACCTTATTAGTTTTACGTTGATTACCGGAGAACTGATTTTTACCATTTCTTGCTATATTAAAAGTAAAAAAATTCTAGAAAGCCTGAAAGATAATAATGAAGAAGAAACATAAGCGATTACTTATAACTTCAGGAATTTTCTGCTTTTTAAGCTGCATAGCCTTTTTTATTTTAACAACGCTCAAAGAAAATATCTCATTTTTCTATACAGTAAGTGAGGCAATAGTTTTACCAAATAGTCAAAAGCCAATCCGTGTTGGTGGAATGGTTGTTGAAGATAGTGTGATACGGAGCGAAAGTGAAGTAGTTTTTCAAATGACAGATTTTAACAAAAGCGTTGTGGTAAAATACCAGGGAATACTTCCACCGATGTTTTCAGAAAAAAGTGGTGTTGTTGTGCAAGGTAAAATGTCTGATAATAATACCTTTCTTGCAGATACGGTGTTTGCAAAACATGATGAGAACTATATGCCGAAAGTTTTAAAATAGATTCCTTAATCTGGCTATATTGAAATAGTATGTAGAGAGAGTAACAGCCTGCTAGCAAGCTGTTACTTTCTTAACTACCACAATATATCAGGATGGGTTGGTGCTGTCCATTCATCTTGATCTATGTCTATGTCCTCACCACCAGATTTTTCTGATTTTAGTTGTTTTATCTCTTCTTGCAAATCATTAAGCTTTTTTATTAAATCTTTATTATTGTTACCAACCTCTTCAATTAGGTTGCCAAGTTTACCTTTCTCTGTTTCTAGATTAACGTTTAATGCGCCAAGAGACTCTTTATTAGAGTGCAGCACATCGTCCAAATTAGGAACAAATGTTTCATTTAATTCTGTGATTAGTTTGTCTAGAACTTTGTGAACATAACCAACCGACGCATTCTTTTCTTTATTGCTCTCAAAAGATTTAGGCTTAATTTTGACTTCTATGTCATCTATTATTCTATATTCGTCTTCGACTATTCTTCCTATTGATTCATAGTCTTCTCCGCTTTCTTTTATACCGTAATTACTCATATTATCTCCTATAAAAAATTATACTTTTAAAATCAACTCAGCTATATTGAAACGATATGTAGAGAGAGTAACAGCCTGCTAGCAAGCTATTACCTTTTTTATTAAAGCAACCCGTTCTCTTCGCCAGTAGCATGAGGGAATATGGAAGCTTCTGCAATGCCTGGCTGATCATCACGAAATTCCTGAAGCTCATCTCGAAGAGTTTGAAGTTGACTTTTTATTTCAGTTGTATTGTTCCCTATATTTGATATAGTTGTTGACAGTGGCTCCACTATGCCAGTTGTAATGTTACTGCTTAAACTTGTGTTATACTTATTAATACTGTCTATCAAGCCATCATAAACCTTTTTAAGGTATGTTATACCTACGTTTGTTGGCTTCATTTGCTCTACAGGTATTTTGTCCAGTGGCTGATTTATATCAAAATCTAACTTCTTAATATCAGCATTTTTGTCTTTATTATCAATTTTTATTGAATTTATATTTGGTTTTACAAAATCTGGTTTTGTAAAACTCGGGTCCTTAAGTTCTATTAATTTCTCTTGGTCTGAAATCTTTTCATTAAAATATAATTCTACATTGTTTTTACTCATAATAAGTTACCTCCTATAAAAAAATTGATTTTCATAAATTGCTACCATACAAGTAGCATTGAATCGTTATTGTTTTCTACTATTGTAAAATCTGGAGCTTCTGCAATGCCTGGCATATCGTCCTTGATTTGCTTGAGCATCTCAATCATTTTCTCGTTCTGTTTACTCTGCTTTTCAAGTTCCCCTTTTAATGCATCAATAATAGCTTTAGACTGATCCTTACTGCCGAGATCACCAATCACAGCTGTCACTTTCTCATAAGGCAGTTTGTGAATGATGTCTTTAAGCTCTTCTGCACCTACGTTATCCAAAAGTTCTTTAAACTGCTCATTAGACATATTGCGAGCAAAAGCTTGAAGTTTTTCTGGGTTGTCAGCTAAAGACTTAATGATAACCTGAATCCTATTAGAATCAGTTAAATCTTGAGCAATTAATTCGAGTTTCTCATGATCAAGCTTATTAACTAAGTCTTTCAGTTGGTCTTCTTGCAGACTATTTACTAAAGCTTTCAACTGATCACCTTCTAATTCTTTGGAGAGTATTGTCAAGTGGTGCTCAGCCAAGTCTTTTGCAAGCACTGTAAATTGCTCGTCATTTAAAGTTTTAATAAGTGCTTTGAACTGATCCACTTTTAAGTGAGGTAAAATTTCTTTTACTTGCTCTGGATTTAAGTCTCTAATTAGAGCTTCAAGCTGAGCATCATTTAAAATAGGAACAATTATTTGTAACTTTTCTGGATTTAGTTCCTGAGCAAGAGTTTGTAATTGGTGATTGGTTAGATGATCCACCAAAGCTTTAAGTTGTTCATCTGTTAAGTTCTCTGCTAAAGCCTGCAACTGGTTTGAACTCAGTTCAGGAATTATTTTTTGTAGCTGTCCATCCGTTAAATTCTGTGCAAGAACCTGCAGTTGATTTGAATTCAGTTCAGGAATTATTTTTTGTAGTTGCTCGTTACTAAGAGTATTGGCAAGAGTTTTTAGTTGGTCGTCTGTTAGGCCCTGAATAAAAACTTTGGTAAACGTGCTTGATAGCAACAGTAGCACATCTCTTATATGTCTCTCACCGTAGTATAACATAATGTCTTGTAATACCTTATTGTCAGGTGAATCGATTATATTTCCTGCCTCGTCTGAAAAATAATATTTATTGTTGCCAGTATCTGAATCTTCCCATGTTACATATTTGTATTCCAATTTTTTTGATTTAATAGAACTGCTACACATAGTTTTGAAAGGCTGCACAAGCTCTCTTGTATATGATAACTTAGCCAACTCATTACCGTAATATACAAATGTATGGTTACTTTTTACATAATCTAAGTTAGAATCACTTTTATAATCTTTGGCTACCAGATTTCCTTCATTTTCTTCCTCCAGACATATGTAACTGTCTAGGCAAGAACTGCTGCAAAGTTTTATAGGCAATAAGCCTAGTACTACATCGTTTTTATCATCCAGCGATACAAGCTCAACTTTTTTAATAGGCATTGTAGGATCATTACCTTCAGGCCACTTTATCCTTGTAGTCGGGGTTTTTCTAAACACCTCTTTTCCAGGTATCATCTTAAAAACATGCTTTTTTCCACTCATAGGCGTTACCAATAAATTAATTGTTAGTATTCTAACATTTATTGATTAATTTATTGTTAAGTTAGTATATATTACAATTGTAATAACCAACATTACTTGTGTAGAGAAAAGTTACGAAAAGAAATAGAGATTTTCAGGGAAATAGTATAAAATCCTCATAGATTAAAATAAGCTGCTTTGACAGGTTTTGTGGCGGCTAGAGCTGTATAGACTGGTGGAGGCAAGCGGGATCGAACCGCTGACCTTCTGCGTGCAAAACAGATGCTCTACCAGCTGAGCTATACCCCCAGGTAATTCTTGCTTAAAGCATAAATCACTCAGGCTGAAATGCAAGAAATATTTATCTATTAGGCTATTGCTAAATAGTGTACAAATTCTGCAGGGTGTACACACTTCTCTATTTTTTTGTCTCCTTAGCGTTATACGTCACACCATCCAAATAAATCTGTGAACTGAAAATTAACAAGAAGTTTTCCTTTGGAAATTTTTTTAAATTATTCATAGATTTTTTAACTAAATTATCACTAACGCAGTATATTATATAATTTATTTAACCACACATGAAAATTTTAGTTTGATTAAAACGGATAAAAACTGTATTGATGTTTAGTATAGCTGAAAAATGAAATGATCCCGTAGCTCAGCCGGTAGAGCAACTGACTTTTAATCAGTGGGTCACGCGTTCGAATCGCGTCGGGATCACTCACAAATTTTGAAAAACATGCTAAAAGAACAAGACAAAATATTCACCAACCTAAATGGTAAAGGAACTCCACTACTTGAGGGTGCAAAAAAACGTGGTAGCTGGCAAAAAACAAAGGAATTACTGGATTTAGGATCAGAAAAGATCATTGATGAAGTAAAGAAATCTGGTTTGAGAGGTCGAGGGGGTGCAGGATTTTCCACCGGCCTTAAGTGGAGCTTTATGCCCAAAAATCTCCCAAAAGCATATTTAGTAGTCAATGCAGATGAGTCAGAACCTGGTACATGTAAAGATAGAGATATATTGCGATATGAGCCACATAAGTTACTTGAGGGAATTCTCCTGGCCGGCAAAGCGATCAGCGCATCAGTTGCGTATATTTATATCAGGGGTGAATTTTATAATGAATATTTAGTTCTAAAAAAAGCACTTGAGGAAGCCTATAAAGAAGGTTTAATTGGAAAAAATGCCTGCAAATCAGGTTATGATCTTGATGTGTTTATCCATAGGGGCGCAGGAGCTTACATATGTGGGGAAGAAACAGCTCAACTCGAATCAATTGAAGGAAAAAAGGGCTTTCCTCGCATGAAACCTCCATTTCCCGCAGGTGTTGGACTTTTTGGCTGCCCGACTACAATAAACAACGTTGAAACTATAGCCATGGTTCCAGATATTCTGAACCGCGGAGGAGAATGGTTTGCATCTCTTGGTAAACCAAATAATACTGGTACCAAGGTCTTTTGTATTTCAGGGCACGTAAACAACCCGTGTAATGTTGAAGAAGAGCTCGGAATTCCATTACGTGAATTAATTAAAAAATACGCAGGTGGAGTGCGAGGGGGTTGGGATAATTTACTTGCTGTAATACCTGGTGGGTCTTCAGTGCCATTAATTCCAAAATCTATATGCGATACTATTGAAATGGATTTTGATTCATTAAGAACTGCACAATCAGGGCTTGGTACTGCTGCTGTAATAGTGATGGATAAATCAACTGATATAATAGCTGCAATAGAGAGGTTATCACACTTTTACATGCATGAGTCCTGTGGACAATGCACACCATGCCGTGAAGGTACTGGATGGATGTGGAGGATTATGAGGAGGATGGTAGCAGGAGATATCAAGCCTGATGAAATAGATAAGCTGCTTGACCTTACAACTCAAATAGAAGGACATACAATTTGCGCACTTGGCGATGCTGCAGCTTGGCCGATTCAAGGATTAATAAGACATTTTCGCCATGTTATCAAAGAGAGAGCGATAGTTTAACTCTACTTATACTTCTTAAGCCGTCTTGCTACTTAGCAACCAGAGCTAAAAAATATTGATTTCCTTCTCTTTTAGGTGCCAATTCTACCTTTGCGATATCTTCAGTGTCTCGAATTAGCCGTTCTAATTTTTCCAGTCCAACTTCAGTGTTTATAAGCTCTCTCCCTCTAAATCTCATTGTGACTTTAATTTTATGTCCGTGGGCAAGTAAGTCTCTTGCTTGACGCAATTTTGTTCCGTAATCGTGATCACCAATATTGGGACCCAGTTTAATTTCTTTTATAGTTAATGTTTTTTGTTTCTTTTTTGCTTCACTTGCTTTCTTTTTTATATCATACTTTTGTTTGCTATAATCCAGTATTTTACATACTGGAGGGGTTGAATCAGGTGCAATTTCTACCAAGTCTAAACCAACACCCTGTGCAAGCTCCAAAGCTCGTTCTATTAGCACGATTCCGATCATTTCACCACTGTGATCAACTAAGCGTACCTCCTTAGCTGTGATGAATCCATTAATTCTGTTTTTATTGTTCTTTTTAACTTGCAAACTTTAACTCCCTTAATTCAAATTAATACTTTTTAACAACAATTCAATAGCCTTCTCCAAAGAAAAAGACTCCTGTCTTTCCGATCCTAAATTTCTCACTGACACAGTTTTACTTGTAACTTCATTTTTGCCTACAATCCACAATATAGGAACCTTGTTTAGACTATGCAAACGTATCTTATAACTAATTTTTTCATTGGTCAAATCAGTCTTGACTCTCACACCTTGTTCTTTTAAGACATTGCTGATTTCTGTGGCGTAACCGTCAGCCTCATTTGTAATGGTCAGAATAGCAAGTTGCGTTGGAGCAAGCCAAACTGGAAATTTTCCTGCGTAATTTTCTATCAAAATTCCAATAAAACGCTCAAAAGTCCCAAGAATTGCCCTATGTAACATGACAGGGTGATGCTTGTGTCCATCTGCCCCTATATAAAAAGCTCCCAGACGTTCTGGTAAAATGAAATCAACTTGTAATGTTCCACATTGCCAGCTTCTGCCTATTGCATCTTTTAAAACAAACTCTAACTTTGGACCATAAAACGCACCTTCACCAGGGCTCAGTTCATAACTTAAGCCCGCTTCTTGAACGGCTTCAAGCAGCGCTTTTTCAGCTCTATCCCACACTTCATCATCTCCTGCCCTAACATCTGGACGGTCTGAAAATTTCACAGAAATTTCATTAAATCCAAGCTCTGAATATACTTCTTTTAAAAGGTCACAAAACTTTATAGTCTCAGAATTCACTTGTTCTTCCATACAAAAAATGTGTGCATCGTCTTGCGTAAAACCACGCACTCGCATCAGTCCGTGCAATGAGCCTGAGCTTTCATTCCTATGACACGTACCAAATTCTGCCATACGTATTGGTAAATCACGGTAGCTCCTGGTGTGAGAATTAAAAATCTGCACATGACAAGGACAATTCATGGGTTTTATTGCTAACTTTTTATTCTCAGATTCGTCAACAATAAACATATTTTCACGAAACTTATCCCAATGTCCAGATCTTTCCCACAGCTCTTTACTTACTAAAATAGGAGTTTTTACCTCAAAATAGCCATTATTTATTAGCTTCTTTCTGATGTAAGACTCAAGAACATTATATAGAATATATCCTTGTTCATGCCAAAAAACCTGCCCAACAGCTTCCTCTTGAATGTGAAATAAATCCATATCCTTAGCAATTTTGCGGTGATCACGTTTTTCTGCTTCTTTGAGGCACTCAAGATAAGCGTTTAATTCATCCTTATTTCTCCATGCTGTGCCATATATTCGCTGCAACATTGGGCCCTTTGCATCACCTCGCCAGTATGCACCCGCTACTTTCATAAGTTTAAACGCTTTAACTCTACCGGTTGATGGTGAGTGCGGACCACGGCATAGGTCAACAAAATCACCTTGCCTATAAACAGTTAGGTTTTCACCCTCTGGTATGGATGAGATAATATCAACCTTATATTTTTCGCCTATACCACTAAAGAAATCAATTGCCTGCTTGCGAGTCCAAACTTCTCGAACAAATCTGTGGTTACTTTTTACAATCTCTTTCATTTTCTTTTCTATTGCGGTAAGATCGTCCGTAGTGAAGGTACGACCTGTAGCAAAATCATAGTAAAAACCGTCCTGAATTGTTGGGCCGATAGTAATCTGAGTATTAGGAAATAGCTCTTTCACTGCCTGTGCCATTATGTGAGCAGCATCATGCCTTATTATATCTAAACCCGCTTCGTCACTCAGTTGTATCACCTCTATCTCTGCATCAGCTTCAATTTCACGTGAGAGATCATGCAACTCACCATTTACCTTAAAGGCAATTGCTTCTTTCAAAACATCCGGTTGTAATATATCAAAGCCAGTAACTTTACCACTGTATTCTTTTACTTTTTGTTCGGCTGAAAAAGTAATCCTAATCATTTATCGACCCTTTTGTCTAACCCTCTCTTTGTCATCCCAGTGCGTGACACTGGGATCCATCTTATTTTTATAATGGAAATTAGTTTAACGTATGCTCCTAAAATCTGTTGTCCATTGCACAATTTGCAAATATTTTTATACCTGGACCCCAGTGTCAAGCACTGGGATGACACCTTTGTGTTTGAGGCAAAACAGGTTATAACATTTAACATACTGCCCTCGCAAACAAATGTTCGTACAGTTGTGTATCAGCTACTGGGATGACACCACCCCTAGTGGGCACTGCCCTTAAATCATAATGGATAACAGGGTTATAAGCTCTGAACATTAATAATAAGGCCTATTCTTTTTTAACCTGAGTGCAATTGCATCTTCCCAAACTTCACCATTACGCAATAACTTTTCTTTATTGTACATTAGCTCCTCTCTTGTTTCAGTAGCAAATTCAAAGTTAGGACCTTCAACAATTGCATCAACTGGACATGCCTCTTGGCAAAGTCCGCAGTATATGCATTTTGTCATATCAATATCATAGCGTGTGGTGCGACGACTACCGTCTTCTCTTTCCTCTGCTTCAATAACTATTGCTTGAGCAGGGCAGATAACTTCGCATAATTTACAAGCTATGCATCGTTCTTCACCGTTTGGATACCTACGCAACGCATGCTCACCACGAAACCTTGGACTTAAAGGGCCCTTCTCCATAGGATACCTCAAAGTAACCTTTGGCTTAAACATATATTTTAATGTAATAACAAACCCTTTAATTAACTCTACAAAAGACCAATACCAAGCTAATTTCTTGAGCATAAAATATTTAAAACTTGTGTCAGTCATTATAAATCATATTATCAGTTTTCAAAATAAATATTTTCACCTGGGTGACTTTTACAGCTTTTCTATATAATACATTCACTAGTATGATAGTACTGCATTAATATAAACTAGCAAGATAGATAAAAATTTTGAATATTTTCAAATTAGGTATTTTGGTTTCTTAAGTGTAATATTGCTAAGTAGTTTATATAAATAATGACAAACACAAATGAAACTATTTTCGCTTTATCGACCGTATTTGGTAAGTCAGGAGTTGCAGTAATCAGAATTTCAGGCAATTACGCGCTTAAAGCTTTAAATCATTTTCATATTAAGAAAGAAATTAAACCAAGATTTGCTACTTTAGTTGATCTATATGATGATTCCAGTCAATTGATAGATAATGGAATAATCATCTATTTCCCTGCTCCAAACAGTTTCACTGGCGAGGATGTTATAGAGTTACAAGTGCATGGAAGCAAGGCAGTTATAAAAATCATCTTGGAGGAATTATCAAAAGTTTTCGTTATGGCCAAGCCTGGAGAATTCTCACTTAGGGCTTTTCTAAATGGTAAATTTGACTTAACGCAAATAGAAGGGATTGCAGACTTAATTGATGCTGAGACGAAAATGCAAGCTAAACAAGCGATTAAGCAGATATCAGGAGAATTGGAGAGACTATACAGCAATTGGAGGCAAAGATTGATAACGATACAATCCAAAATCGAAGCATATATAGACTTTCCAGAGGACATTTGGGCAGAAAAAAGTGAGTTGGAAAAAATTAATAATGAAGTGCAATCTCTCGTGCGATTGATACAAGAGCATTTAAATGATAATAGACGGGGCGAAAGGTTGCGTGAGGGTTTACATATTGTAATAACTGGTGAACCAAATGTCGGTAAATCAACTCTGTTTAATTTCTTAGCCAAGCGTGATATTGCTATTGTTTCTGAATATGCAGGCACAACAAGAGATATACTTGAAGCTCATATTGACATTGGCGGATACCCAATCATTCTCTCTGATACTGCTGGAATTCGTGAGAGTTCAGATCCAATAGAATCAGAAGGTATAAGTCGAGCGAAAAAGAGGTCTTTTGAAGCTGATTTAAGAATAGAACTATTTCCTTTTGAACAGCGTCATAATATCAATTGCAACGTTGTAAATAGCGATACTATTTATGTATTGAGCAAAGCTGACGATGTTATCAATAATCACAATATAAAAATTAATGGCATAGATTTTCTACCTATTTCTATTTTAAAGGGAATAGGTACAAACAAATTGATCTCTCTCATAAAAGAGAAGGCAGAGGAAAAATTTGGGCATGATAGAGACACTCCTGTGATTACTCGGCAAAGACATAGGAATCACATGCAGAAAGCACTGGAACATTTACAACGTTTTAATATCGATAATCCAATTGAGTTGATATCTGAAGATTTGAGGCTTGCTGCATTTGAACTTAGTGCGGTGATTGGAATTATTGATGTTGAGGAAATATTGAGTAGTGTGTTTAGCAACTTTTGCGTGGGCAAGTAAAGCTTTTATAGATTGCTTAAAATCAAATGTTGTGATAGAAAAGAAATGGACGGATGGCCGAGCGGTTTAAGGCACCAGTCTTGAAAACTGACGTACGTGATGAGCGTACCATGGGTTCGAATCCCATTCCGTCCGCACAGCATCTCGCTATGCTAGCTGATTTTTAGAGCTTATTTGGACTATGTGGTTCATAACGCTGGAAATCTTATCTAATCTAGCCACATCTTTTAAAAATACGTCCCTTTGTAAATTGACCTTATTAGCGAAGAAAGCTAATATCTATAAATAGATTACCATCTGAATATGAAAACCGATATAGTAATAATAGGTGCAGGGCCTGTTGGAATATTCACTGCTTTTCAAGCGGGAATGCTTGATATGAAATGTCATATAATAGATGTTTTGGATCAAGCAGGAGGACAATGCACAGCTCTTTACCCAGAAAAGCCAATATACGATATACCTGGTTATCCTGTAATTACTGCCCAAAAATTAATTGAGCAGCTAATAGAGCAAGCTTCGCCATTTAAGCCTATTTACCATTTAAGTCAAAAAGTAGAAAAGATTTCAAATAACGAAGGTGAAAACTTTACTATCATAACGAGCATAGGTACAGAGGTAAAATGTAAGGCTGTTATTGTTGCTGCAGGTAATGGAATGTTTGAACCTAACCGTCCACCCTTAAGTGGTATATTAGAATATGAAAATAAATCTGTATTTTATAGTGTAAATAAAATTTCCGATTTTCAGGATAAAACTATAGTCATTGCAGGGGGGGGTGATTCTGCGGCTGATTGGACTGTAGAACTTTCTAAAGTTGCGAAGAAAATTTATGTGATACATAGGAGAAAGGAATTTCGCTGCACTCCTGAAACTAGAAATAAATTAGAATCACTTGAAAGTGATGGAAAGATAGAACTGGTAGTGCCATATCAATTACACGAACTAGCAGGAGGTAATGGGCAATTGAGCACAGTGATAGTAAAAAACATTGCCTCTAAGGAAGAAAAAGAAATATCCGCTGATTTTTTGCTGCCATTTTTTGGATTGTCAATGAATCTTGGTCCAATAAACAATTGGGGTATAGAGTTAGAACATAGCCGCATAGCTGTTGATCCGACTACCTTAAAAACCAGTAGAGATAGAATATATGCAATCGGAGATATAGCTACTTATTCAGGCAAACTAAAGTTAATATTAAGTGGTTTTGCTGAGAGTGCCATGGCTTGTTATGACATATACAAAGTAATCCACAATTCTCCGGTTAACTTTCAATATTCAACCTCAAAGGGAATTCACGGGAAAGAAAAACTTACTTGACAAACTCCGCCAGCGCCCTTATCATGAAACTGAAGCTATTGTATTTGCTTTCGCCAATCTGCAGATTAAAAGGTAAGGATTACTTAATGTATCGGCGTCTTATGTTCAATTTTTTGCAGTATATAGATACTGTATGTCTTTACAAAACTTCATCTACATCTAGATTTTTATCTAAATAAGCTGAACGCGCTTACAAAGCGTTACAAGACATCAAAAAATGCCAATACTCGACAGAGATAGTAAAAGACTAGCTAACTCGGGGATTCTTTGTCTTTTTTTCTGCTTAGTAAATTTCTTAAACGTTTGCAGCGTAAGTTAGTTGCAATTAAAAGCAGCTTAATCTCGCTTGTCAAGCGTTTAAAACATAAAAAACGCCAATATTTTAAAGCGGATAATAACCCCAGGGCTTCTTTTGCCTTTTTTTTCATTTGGTAAATTTCTTAAATATTTATGGCTAAACGACAACCGTCATCCCGCTGCTTGTTAGCGGGATCTAGAGATACCGCGAATGAATCGCGGTATGACGTAGGACTGCTGTCATCCCAGTGCTCCTTTTTTTGTCATCCCAGTGCTTGACACTGGGATCTAGTTTTCCATATAATCTCATCGAAAATGTTGTAACCACTTTCTGTGCTAGTTTGCTTGCTTACAAGCAAACTTTCCTGGATCCAAGTAGTCAGGGCACTGAGATGACACCCTCTTGGATGAAAACCAGTATCAGCTACTTTCATGACACCATTCTTTTTTCTGGATCCAAGTAGTCAGGGCACTGGGATGACAGGAGAAAGAGGCACTGGGATGACAGGAGAAAGAGGCACTGGAATGACAAAGAGGGTACTTGGATGACAGGAGGTAATGCAGGAAGTCTAATAGTGCAGCAACACGGAACCCCAGGTCAGGCCTGCACCTATTGAAATCAGCAGTACCAGATTTCCTGATTTTATTTTTGATTCTTGTATTGCATAGTCTAAGGCCAGTGGAATTGATGCCGCTGAGGTGTTTGCATGCTTATCAACGGTATTAATCACTTTCTCTATAGGAAAATCTAATTTCTTTACTACTGCTTCAATAATACGAATGTTTGCTTGATGGGGAATTAACCAGTCAATATCAGTGATTTTCAAATTATTGCATTTCAGAGTTTCCTCTACTGAGGCTGTTAACTTATCCACTGCATGTTTAAACACTTCTCTTCCATTCATGCATATTTTTCCAGAATCACCAGTAGAGGATACCCCTCCGTTCGTACATAGTATGTCCACATTGCCGTCAGAGTATAAGTTTGTTGATATGATGCCGCTTCTACCCATTTCTGATTTCATCACCACTGCACCAGCACCATCACCAAAGAGTACACAAGTTGACCTATCTTCCCAATCAACAATCCTAGACATTATTTCAGCACCTATAACCAATGCATATTTAATTCTATTGTTAGATTTTATGAGCGAATCAGCAACTGTAACTGCATATATAAAACCAGAGCATGCTGCTTGTACATCAAAAGCAAATGCGTTTTTACATTTTAACTTACTTTGTACAATCGTTGCACAGCTAGGAAAAGTTTTATCAGGAGTTGTTGTAGCAACTATAATCAAGTCAATTTCATCTACTGAAATTTTAGCTTTTTCTATAGCACTTTTTGCTGCATTTACAGCTAGATCTGACGTTAGTTCTCCTTCATCTGCTATATGCCTTTGAACTATTCCTGTTCTCTGCCTTATCCATTCATCGCTCGTCTCAACTATCGATGCAATTTCGTTGTTACTCAACATTTTTCTTGGTAGGTAAGATCCAGTGCTTAATATGAAACTTTTATTCAATATGACTTACCCCGTTAATTATCTTTTGATTTAAATTTTCACTAATTGCATTTACTGCAAATTTTATGGCATGGGCAAAAGAAATAGCATCAGAATTTCCATGACTTTTAATGATGATACCATTCAGCCCTAAAAACATAGCTCCACTTCTAATTTTGGGATTAAAACGCGTTAAAGCTTTATTTAGTTTGGATTTTAACAATATACCAACAAGCATTTTCGCTATCCACGAATTGAATACTTCCTGCTTTATTAGATTGATAAAGGTACTAGCGGTTGCCTCAGCCGTTTTGAGCATTACATTGCCAACAAAACCATCAGCAACAATCACATCTATATTACCCTCTAAAAATTCACTTGCCTCTATATACCCTTTGAAATTAATGCCTGGAGCGTTTTTAAGCAACTCAAAAGCGCCGCGCACTGAGTCATTACCTTTAACTTCTTCTGTGCCGATATTTAGCAAAGCAACTTCAGGATTGTCAATTTTTAATGCTATTTTTGCAAATATACTACCCATTAACGCAAATTGAAATAATGAGTCGGCATTACAATCAACATTTGCACCAAGGTCAAGCAAAGCGAAGCTTTTTGTCTTAGTTGGACAGATAGAGGCAATAGCAGGACGATAAATGTTTGGTAATGTTCCTAAAATAAATCTGGAAATTGCCATCAATGCTCCGGTGTTGCCTGAAGACACCACTCCGAAAGCTTTACCTTTTTTTACTGCCTCAATGGCAGCTTTCATACTTGAGTCTTTACGATGCCTCAGTGCAAAAGATGGCTTATCATTTGCAAGAACATTGTCAGAACAATGAGTAAACTCAGAATTGTTACTTACTTTTTTGTATTTTGAAAGCAAAGGAGATACTTCTTCCTTATCTCCATAAATATGAAAAAAAACTTTAATGCCTGGGTCAACAAGGTTGTCTAAAAAAAAACCAGCACCATGAATTACGGAAAGAGGCGCAAAATCGCCCCCCATAGCGTCAAGTGCAATAACTATATTATTATTGACCGTAGGTAACATATCATAATAGTCACTCTGCCTGTTGCTTGATGAAAACCCGTTTTCCTTTGTAACTGCCATCAACTGCTACGTTATGAGGCAACATGAATTCCCCAGTTGTTGAACATACCACAACATTCTTAGGCTCAATAGCATGATGAGAACGATGCATATTACGCCTTGACTTTGACTTTTTTCTTTTTGGAACTGCCAAAACTTCCTCCATTCTACTACAAAATTCAATTCATTAGTAACATGTTTTTTACAGGAAGTAAACAGGGATAGTAAAATAAGTAAGGTTTGCTTATGTAATTGAGTTCTATAGCTAAAGTGGCTCTACAATTTGAAAAACCGTCATTCCGCTACTCGTTAGCGGAATCTATACCGCGAATGAATTGCGGTATGACGTAGGGAAACCTTTCTTGGGTTAAGCTTTAAATTAAAACATCAAGTATATTGAACTTAAAACATATCTCAGCTATACTTTGCGATAAAGTTAATAAAAATTTTAATAAAATCAGTAAGACTAACCTCTAGCTAAAATGAATACAAAGTGAGCTTTTTTGATATAAATAGTGTTAGAATAATTGGTAGGTACTTTATCAATTTTTTGTTAAGGCTTGGTAGTGCATTCATATTTTTTATTCAATCTCTATACCACTGCCTTGTGCCACCATATTATTTTAGCAACATAGCAAGACAAATTATAGAGATAGGCTTTTTCTCTCTGCCAATTGTTGGGCTCACTGGAGTTTCTATAGGAGCGGCAATAGTTTTACAAAGTAGCTTGAGTGACCCATTAATTAACCAAGAACAGATAATACCCAAACTTGTTACGATCACTATCATTAAAGAGTTAGGACCAGTTTTGATCAGCTTAATAATGGTAGGAAAGGTTGGATCATCAGTTGCAGCAGAAATTGGTACAATACGCATCACCGAGCAAATAGATGCACTTACAACCTTGAACATCAACCCTTTTAAATATTTAATTGCACCAAGGATTTTAGCGTCAATCATAGTATTTCCCATACTTACAGTATGTGCAGATTTAATAGGAATATTTGGAGGATGTATCACTGCAGTCTTCGAATTTAACCACAATTTAAATATATACATTAAACACACAGCTCAGTTCTTTAATACGTATGATTTTATAACTGGGCTAATAAAAGCAACTGTATTTGGCGCCATAATTTCTGTCTCAAGCTGCTATTACGGTTACCATTGCAAAGAAGGTGCACGAGGAGTAGGTGTTGCTACAACATCAACTGTTGTTTTATCGTCCATACTGATCATTTTAGCAAACTACATGATTACTTTGATACATGCGTAACCCCATAATATCAATATTGAACTTAAGCTTATCTTTTGATGATAGGACAGTACTAAAAGATCTAAATTTTGATATATTAAAAGGGGAATCATTAGTCATACTTGGTGGCTCAGGAAGCGGCAAATCTGTATTAACAAAAACAATTATCGGCTTGCTTGCTCCAGACTCAGGGTCTGTTAAAATAAATAGTAAAAGCAAAAATAAATTTGGGGTTTTATTTCAAAATTCCGCTTTATTTGACTACGTTACAGTGTGGGAAAATATATCTTTTAATTATAAAAAGCGCTTTAATATCAGCAAAAAAGAGGCAAAACAGCTAGCAATCGAGAAGTTAAATGATGTTGGACTGGAGGAAAGCATAGCAGATATGTTTCCAATAGAGCTATCAGGTGGAATGAAAAAAAGAGTGGCACTTGCAAGGGCGATTGCACACAATCCAGAAATCATTATTTTGGATGAACCAACTTCAGGATTGGACCCAATTATGTCAGATATAGTAAACGAGATAATAATAAAATTATCTAAAGACTTTAACCCTACAATTATCACGATTACACATGATATTCATAGCGCATTTAAAATAGCTGATAAAATAGCAGTATTATATGAAGGGGAGATCATTTCCCATGGAACTGTTCAGGAAATACAAAATACTAATAACGAATATATAAAAAAATTCATTCATTATATATAGCTAAAGATATATACACTATTGCTAACAGTCATATTTTTAAGTTTTAACTTTGTAAAAGGTAGTGGACATTGGAATTCAGATTTTTTTCAAACTGGATCCTATAGCTAACACGTCATACCGCGATTCATTCGCGGTATCTCGGCATAGATTCCGCTAACTAGTAGCGGAATGACGAATTTGTCGTTTTTCAAATTGTCGTAAGTCAGTTTAGCTATATATAGGATGACAGAAATTGTTTGTATTAGCTATATTCAAAAGCTCTATTGATATTTTGCAATATTTGTGATAAAATAATAGCTTAAGGTTGAGAGTAAAAATTTATGAGTGAAGCTCAAGGTCCAAACATTGCAGAATGGCAAGCGCAGCAGCAACACCAAGAGGCTGCTGGTGAGAAAAGTGGTTTTGGTCTTGGTCATAGTGACTCTGTTTCAACAGTTGTCGATGGAATGAAATGGTTGTTCAACTTTCATGAAGGAGCAATTGCTGCTTATAGTAACGTGTTTGAAGGTTTGGTGAGTGGCAGTAGTTTAGTAACATTGTTTGGAAAGTCAGGTAATATGTTTGGCATAAAATTTCTTGAAGGCCTTGCAGAATATTTTTCAGGTGGAGGTGGGGAAGATATGCCATCAGAAGGAATGGATATGGCTCATGGTGATGATGGACATCACTCAGATGATTACCCTCATGCCAATAACGAAATAGCTCATAATGCTGATGGTTTGCAAGACATGCATGATGCAGGTGATCACCATGGTCAATCTTTTTCACCTGGTCCTTCACCATCTGTTGGCGATGACCACGGGCATGAACTTGGTTAAACGCTTAAAAACTATTGAATAGTTGGGTTCGCAAGAAAAGTTGCTATTGTTATGAGTTTGTCTTAGTGAAAAAGGTTTCAGTTTTAGGGTCAACAGGAAGTGTTGGAAAAAAGACTGTAGATTTGCTCTCAAAGAGAAAAGAAGAATACCAAGTGGAAGCACTAAGTGCCCATTCGAACTTTGCTCTACTGGCACACCAAGCAAAACTGCTGAATGCAAAATACGTTGCTATCTCCGATGAAAGGTTTTACAAAGATTTAAAAGAAAATCTACTTGGTACAGATGTAAAAATAGCAATTGGTGCTACAAATATTGCTACCATACCTGTTGATCTCTCAGTTGTTGCAATAGTTGGCATTGCAGGCCTTGAGCCAGTTATGGAGGTTATAGAAAGCGGTACCAAAGTCATTGCATTGGCAAACAAAGAAAGCATTGTTTGCGGTGGAAAGTTATTACTCAAAAAAGCTAAAGAAAAAAATGTACAAATAATCCCTATTGACTCTGAGCACAATGCAATTTTTCAAATTTTGCAAAATGACGACAAATGCGTAGAAAAGATCATACTTACTGCTTCTGGTGGACCATTCTTAAATTATAGCCTTGAGCAATTAAAAAATGTTATGGTAGATAAGGCGCTTAGTCACCCCACTTGGAATATGGGAAAGAAAATCTCGGTTGATAGCGCAACAATGATGAATAAGGCACTAGAGATAATAGAAGCACATAACTTGTTTAACATCAGCCCGGATAAAATTGAAGCAGTAGTGCATCCTGAGTCAATAGTACATGGAATTGTAACTTATAAGGATGGGTTCAACTTTGCTGTGCTTGCAGAAACTGACATGGCAATTCCTATTTCATATGCTCTATCTTGGCCGGAAAGATCAGCTTTAAATCGTAAATTAGATTTAACAAAGCAAGGAAAATTGACCTTTCAAGAACCAGACCATAAGCGTTTTCCTGCGTTAAAGCTTAGCATGGAAGTGTTAAACTCTTCTACTCCACAAACAAACAGTATTGTGCTCAATGCTGCAAATGAAATAGCTGTTAATGAATTTTTGAAGTCACGAATCGGCTTTTTAAAAATAGTAGAGGTAGTGGAATCAACAATGGAAAGTTTTGGTAGTTATACTGATATTAATTCACTATCTGATATAATAAATATTGATTATGAAAGTCGTATTATTGCTAATAAAGTTGTTGAAAGTAAAGTTGTTGCGTATAGCTAGAGTAATGTAACCAGACTGTATTCTGTGATTTTTTTTTAGCAAAGCACGATGCACAATCGTCATTCCGCTACTAGTTAGCGGAATCTATGCCGAGATACCGCGGCGGTATGACGGTTCGCGGCGGTTATGACGTGTTATCTATAGCTATCTTCAAAAATATGGTTGAATAATTGTTAATAATAGTGTA